>NZ_NHNZ01000177.1:0-45151 GCF_002727095.1 Halorubrum sp. C191
AAGGGGCAGCCGTGAGGCGGGCAGAGGCGACGTAAGCACCGCAGGAGCGAGTGAAACGAGCGACGAGGAGCGCAGAGAGCGTCTGCCCGCCTCACGGCTGGGGCTTCGGAGGCGTTCGCCGCCGATTGGCGGGCAGCTATTCACTACAGAACGGCGACATCACTGGGGACGGTTCCCTCCCTAGAAACGTATTAGTCCGCGATCGCTTCCGACTCGGCGGTCATCGCAGACGGGTCCTTCACCCAGAGGTCGCCGAACAGGTCGTCCTGCTGGAGGCGGACCGAGCCGCGGTGGGCCATGAACAGCAGCGCGAGGTACGTCATGAACGGGCGGCCGCCGGCGCTCTCGATCTCCGCGAACAGCACTTCCGTGCGCCCGCGGTCGAAGTGCGTCCGAAGGACGCCGTCGATCTCCACGATCACCTCCTCGATGTCCTCGTCGTGGGTGCGGTCGGTCGCCTCGCCCGCGGTCGGCTCGCCGTCCTGCCGGAACTCGTCGCCGGCGCGGTAGTCGAGCGTCTGCGTGCCGCGGGCGTGGCCGTGCGGCGACTCCGAGGTGTCGTACTCCCGGGAGTCCTTCCACCACGAGCCGCGCTCGGCCTCGCGCAGCTCCCGCACGAGCTCGTCGAGCGTCTCCGGCGACCCGCGAGTGTTCTTCCGGTCGAGCCGGCGGTCAATCTCGGCCTCCAGCTTGTCGACCGGGTCGAACCCGTCGGCGGCCGGGTCGGGCGCGCCGCCCTCCATCGCGACCTCCCACGGCTCTGGCTCCGGCTCCTCGTCCTCGTCGTCGTCCGCCAGCATGCCGTCGCTTTTCATCCGGAGGAGGACGCTGGCGTAGAACAGCGCCCGGCCGGTCGTTCGGAGGTCCGTCTCGTCGAGCTTCTCCAAGAAGGCGTCCGTCACTTGGACGATGTCGATGTCCCACGGTTCGATCTCGCCCTCCTCGGCGAGCTGGACGAGGAGCTCGACTGGCTCGACCTCGTCGTCGTCGGTCTCGTCCGGCGGTGCGACATCGGGCACGTCCGACGGTGAGACGTCGGGCACGTCCAAATCGGGCGCGCCGGTCGACTCCGCCTCGTCTCCGGACGCGTCGTCCGTGAACGGGGGCGCGCCGTCGCGGTCGCTCGTCAGGTCGAGGTCCGGGACGCCGCCGGCGGCCCCGTCGCCCTCCTCAGTCATCCGCGCTCACCTCCTCGTCGGCGTCGTCGCCGAACTGCATCCCGGTCACCGCCGAGAGGTTGTCGCCCTGCATCGTGACGCCGATGGCGCGGTCCGAGCGCTCCAACAGCGCCGCGCGGTGGCCGACGACGACGAACTGCGCCTCCTCGGCCAGCTCCTCTATCATCTCGCCGACGCGCTCGGCGTTGACGGCGTCGAGGAAGGCGTCGATCTCGTCGAGCGCGTAGAACGGCGCGGGGTTGTGGCGCTGAACGGCGAAGATGAAGGACAGGGCGGTGAGCGACTTCTCCCCGCCGCTCATCGCGTCGAGCCGCTGGACCGGCTTGTCCGCGGGCTGGGCCTTCATCGTCAGCCCCTCCTCGAACGGGTCCTCGGGGTTCTCCAAGACGAGCTCCCCCGTCCCGGCCGAGAGGCGCGCGAAGATGTCCTCGAAGTGGTCGTTGATCGACTCGAACGTCTCCATGAACGTCTCCTTCTTCGCCGCCTCGTACCCCTCGATGCGTTCCTCGATGGCGTCGCGCTCCTCGACGAGCACGTCCCGGCGCTCCCGGAGCTCGTCGAGCGCGGCCTCGACCTCCTCGTACTCGTCGATCGCGAGCATGTTCACCGGCTCTAACGCCTCCATCTCGGTCTCCAGCTCCTCGATCCGCGACTCCACCTCGTCGAGGTCGGGGATCTCGTCGGCCTCGTAGGCGCCGACCTGCGACTCTAACTCGTCGATCTCCCACTCCAAGCGGTCGCGGCGGTCGGTGAGGTCCGACAGGTCCGACTCGGCCTCGGCGACGAGCGACCGCTGCTCGTCGCGCGCCTGCGTCGCCTCGCGGATCTCCTCGCGGAGTTCCTCGCGGTCGCTTTTCAGCGCCGAGAGCTCTTCTTCGAGGTCGGCGATCGCCTCCTTCTTCGCTTCGAGCTCCGCCTCCCTCTCCTCGATCGCCGCCTCGTGGTCGGCGATCGCCTCCTCGGCCTCCGCCTTCGCGTTCTGGGCCTCCTCGACGTCGTCGTGGAGGTCGTCGAGCGCGTCCTCGGCGTACCCCTTCTCTAACTCCAGTTCGTTGATCCGGCCGTCGAGCGAGCTCATGCGGTCGTCGAGGTCGCCGATCTCGGCGCGGATCTCGTCGGCGCGCTCGGAGAGCTCGGGGATCTTCGAGTCGGCGAGTTCGGCCTCGATCTCGTCGATCTCGGCCGCGAGCTCGTCGATCTCCGCGTCCGTCTCCGCCAGCTCCTCGTCTAACGCGGTCATCTCCGCGTCGACCGACTCGCGTTCCGCCTCCAGCTCCTCCAGTTCGGCCTCTAGCTCCTCGATCCGGGCTTCCGCCTCCGCGAGGTCGTCTTCTGCGCGCTCGACGTCCGCCTCCAACGACCGGACGCGCTCGGCCGCGTCGGCCTTCCGGTCGCGCGCGTCCTCGATGTCGTCGTCGAGCGCGTCGATCTCGGACTGGACCGACCGGCGCTCGTCTTCGAGTTCCGAGATCTCCGTCGCGAGCCGTTCGATCTTGCCGCCGCCGGACTTCGTGAACGAGTAGCGGGAGCCGCCGCCGGAGCCGCCGGTCATCGCGCCCGACTTCTCGACGAGGTCGCCGTCGAGGGTGACCATCCGGTAGTCGCCCATCAGATCGCGGGCGGTCGCCATGTCCTCGACGACGAGCGTCGAGCCGAGCACGTACGAGAAGATCGACTCGTACTCGGCGTCGTAGTCGACGAGGTTCCGCGCGAAATCGACGACGCCCGGCAGCGAGGGTTTCCGCGGCAGGCTCCGGTCGTCCATCTCCGTGACGGGGAGGAACGTCGCCCGGCCCGCGTTGCGCCGCTTGAGGTAGTCGATACAGGTCGAGCCGACACCGTCGTCGTCGACGACGACGTTCGCCAGCCGCCCGCCGGCCGCGGTCTCGCAGGCTTCGGCGTACTGGGCTTCGACAGAGGCGAGTTCGCCGACCGCGCCGTGGACGCCGTCGATGCCGCCGTTCTTCACCTCGGTGACCGCCCGGGGCCACGAGGCGTCGCCGCGCTGGTCGGCCGCCGCCTCCAGCTTGGCGTACTCGTTCTGCTTCTCGCGGAGGGTGTCCTCGATCGCCTCGAGGCGCTCCTCTGCTTCCGCCTTCTCGGCGAACAGGTCGGCGACCGCGTCCTCGATGGTCGCCTGATTCTTCTCGGCCTTGTCGAGCTCCCCTTTCAGCTCGGAGATCCGCGCTTTGTGTTCCGGGAGCGACTCCCGGGCCTCCTCCAGCTCCTCGCGAGCCTCGCTCACCGCGTTCGAGCGGCGGCGGGCCTCGTCGAGCAGCCGGTCTTTCTCGCGTTGCGTCTCGTTTTTTTCCGCGCGGAGCGACTCGATCGCCTCCTTCTTCTCCGACAGCTCGGCCTTCAGCTCGTCGAACTCGGTGTCGGCACCCTCGATCTCCGCCTCTACGTCGGCCAACTCGGAGCGCTTCGTCGCCAACTCCGATTTCACCGAGGCCTTCTCCACTTTCGTCTCGCGGATCTCGCCTTCCAACTCCTCGATTGTCTCCTCCTTGCGGTCGATCTGGACGAACGCCTGCCGGCGGTCGTTCTCGGCGGACTCGGCGCGCGACTCCGCCGACTCGATCCTGTCTTCCAGCCGCGAGATCCCGCCTTTGATCTCCTCGATCTCCGAGCGGATCTCGATCTGCTCGTCTTCGCCCTTCGTCTCGATCTCGTGGTTGAGGTCTTCGAGGTCCTCCTCCAGCCGGGTGAGCTTCCCCTG
The DNA here is from genome assembly GCF_002727095.1 of Halorubrum sp. C191. Lineage (NCBI taxonomy): Archaea > Methanobacteriati > Methanobacteriota > Halobacteria > Halobacteriales > Haloferacaceae > Halorubrum > Halorubrum sp. C191. The sequence continues at coordinate 3,898 of NZ_NHNZ01000177.1, forward strand.
TCTGGCGTCGAGTTCCGCGCGGAGCTCACCGAGGTCCGCCTCGGCCTCGTCGATGTCGGCCTCGACGGTCGCGAGCGCGTCGCGCTTCTCCTCCAGCTCGGAGGCCTTGCGGAACCCGCGGTACTCCTCTAACTCGTCGCGGAGCTCCTGGTACTGGAGGGCGGTCTCGCGCTCGTCGGAGAGCCGGTCGAGCCGGTCCTCCTTCTCGCCGATCCGGAGGTCCGCCTCGCCGATGCGGTCCTCGACGGTGTCGAGCTCCTCGTAGGCGGCCTCCTTCTTTTCGTCGAACTCGGCGACGCCCGCGATCTCGTCGATTATTCCCCGCCGCTGGTAGGGGGTCATGTTGATGATCTCGGTGACGTCGCCCTGCATGACGACGTTGTACCCCTCCGGCGTCACGCCCGCGGCCGCGAGCAGATCCTGAACGTCCGAGAGGTTCACCGAACGGCCGTTGAGGTAGTAGTACGAGTAGTAGTTGTCCTCGGTCTCCTTGACTCGCCGCTTGATCGTGATCTCGGAGACGTCGCCGACGTTCTCCGTGCCGGCCGCGGAGACGACCTGCGACCGGTCGAGGGTCCCGTCCTCGTTGGAGAGAACCACGGTCACCGAGGCCTCGTTCGGCCCGTCGGCGGCCTCGCCGTCGTCGTGGCCGGGGTTGTAGATGAGGTCGGTGAGCTTCTTGGCGCGGATCCCGCGAGTGCGGGCGAGGCCGAGCGCGAACAGCACGCCATCGATGATGTTCGACTTCCCCGAGCCGTTCGGGCCGGTGACGACCGTGAAGTCCTCGTAGAAGGGGATCCTCGTCGTTCGCCCGAAGCTCTTGAACCCGTCCAGAACGACTTCAGTGATGTGCATGTGGTCGGAGGCGACCGGTTACGCGACGATGATGTCGTCGCCCTCGCTCGACTCGCCCTCGTCGTCCTCGGCGGGCTCCTCGGCCGCCGCGTCGGCGTCGGGCGTCGTCGCCGACTGCTCGGGCACGATGACGTCCTCACCGTCGCTCGCGGCGTCCGCGCTGGCCGCGTCCGCCCCGTCGGACGACTCCTCGACGGACTCGAAGACGTCGACGTGGTCGTCGGAGTGGGTCGTCCGCTCGCCGCCGGACGCCGAGTCGTCCCCGGCCTCCTCGGCCGCGGGGTCGTCTCCCGCCGAGCGATCGGCCGCGGGCTCGGCGGCGTCGGCCTCGACCGCGACCGACCGCTCGTCTTCGAGCTGTCGGACGCGTTCCTTCATCTCGACGAGCTCCTCGGTGAGCCCGTTGACCGCCGCCTGTAGCTCCGCGACCTGCCGTTCGAGGTCCTCGACGCGGTTACTCATTATATTCACGCATGCTCGCGCGACGCGTATAAATCTGCGTCAGACACATGTGTGACCAAATACCACGATCGGGGGCGAACGCCGCGGCGTATCGACGTTCGGCCAAACATTTCGGATTCGGTAAACGTGTCAGACAACGGGGGAAGATACTTGTACCGACCGGCGGTACGAGTCCGGTATGAGCAAGATCACCTTCCGGGCGGACGACGACCTCGTCGACCGGCTGGAAGCGTGTGACGCCTCCAAGAGCGAGGTGATGCGGGAGGCGCTCCGGACGCACCTCGACGAGGTCGACGCGGAGGACGGCGCGTCCGACGCGTCCGACGCCGCGGCCGGGAGCGTCGACGACGCCCTCGCGGACCGCGTCGACGAGCTGATCGCGGAGCGGCTCGACGCGGCGCTCGACGAGCGGCTCGGCTCGGCGGACAGCGCCGGTCTACCCGCGTACGCGCCCGGCGGCGCCGGCGACGTCAACGTAAACGTCACGCTCGACGCGCCGTCAGCCGGGTCGAGCGAGCCGGCGGAGGCCGTCAGTGTGGCGCGTGAGACGGCCGAGGCGGCGGACTCGGGCGGACGTAAGACGGAGGATAGCGTCGGTGCCCGGAACCGTGAGGCGCAGACGGGCGAAAGTGCTTGCGGTGGCTGCGGCGAGGTCGTCCCGCGAGAGCACGTGTACTGCCCGAACTGCGGAGAAAAGCAGTCGCACAGAGCATTCTGCGAGTGCGGTGACGAGATCCGGACGGACTGGGCGTTCTGCCCTGGCTGCGGTCGGCGGACCCCGGCCGCAGACGTATTGAAAGACAGGTAACAGGTTGTAAGCGCTCAAATCCGTCGAAATCGATCGACTCAGCGGTTTGTCTTACAACGTCCGATAGTTTTATATTGGTAGCCTCGGTGATTTGAGTTGCGTAAGACGGTCGTCTTACAACAGGCGTCCGGCTCGGGGCACGGCCCCCTGCCCGGGCGGCTCCGGACTGTAAGACACACGCGTCGCGTGTTCGCCGTCTTACCGGGGGAATACAATGGAGCGTGTGACACTACGAATCCCGAAACAGCAGATCGACGAGGTCGAACAGATGGTGGAAACGGGCGAGTTCCCGAACCGGAGCGAGGCGATCCGGTCGGCCGTCCGAGACATGTTGAACGAACAGGACGGCGAGCGCGACGAGCGCGGCCGCAACCGCAGCTGGGCGAAGGTGTAAACTGATGCAAGATCTCGTTCAGGACGCCCTCGACAACGCGGAAGCGGAGAAACGCGACATGGACGTCGACATGGACGACGACGAGTTCGGGGACCCCCGGATCGTCATCGTCGGTGCCGGCGGCGCCGGGAACAACACGGTCAACCGGCTGTACAACATCGGCGTCGACGGCGCCGACACCGTCGCCATCAACACGGACAAACAGCACCTCAAGATGATCGAGGCCGACACCAAGATCCTCGTGGGCAAGTCGCTCACGCAGGGGCTCGGTGCCGGCGGCGACCCCAAGATGGGCGAGCGCGCCACGGAGATGGCGCAGGGGACGATCAAAGAGGTGCTCGGCGACGCGGACCTCGTCTTCGTCACCGCCGGCATGGGCGGCGGCACGGGCACCGGCGCGGCGCCCGTCGTCTCGAAGATCGCCAAAGAGCAGGGCGCCATCGTCGTCGGGATGGTGTCGACCCCGTTCAACGTCGAGCGCGCCCGCACGGTGAAAGCCGAAGAGGGGCTCGAAGACCTCCGGAACGAGGCCGACTCGATCATCGTCCTCGACAACAACCGCCTGCTCGATTACGTCCCGAACCTGCCGATCGGGAAGGCGTTCTCCGTGATGGACCAGATCATCGCGGAGACGGTGAAGGGGATCTCCGAGACGATCACCCAACCGAGCCTCATCAACCTCGACTACGCGGACATGTCGACGATCATGAACCAAGGCGGCGTCGCGGTCATGCTCGTCGGCGAGACGCAGGACAAGAACAAGACCCAAGAGGTGGTCAACGACGCGATGAACCACCCGCTGCTCGACGTCGACTACCGCGGCGCCTCCGGCGGGCTCGTCCACATCACTGGCGGCCCGGACCTCACGCTGAAGGAGGCCGAGGGAATCGCGAACAACATCACCGAGCGGCTGGAGGCGAGCGCCAACGTGATCTGGGGCGCACGCATCCAGGAGGAGTACAAGGGGAAGGTGCGCGTCATGGCGATCATGACGGGCGTCCAGAGCGCGCAGGTACTCGGCCCCTCCACCCAGAAGCAGGCCGACAAGTCACGGGCGGCGGTCAACGCCGACGACCTCGGCGACTCGCGCTCCCGGGCCGCCGAGGCGAACGAGGCAGCAGGCGGTGCGGGCGGCGCAGGCGGCGCGGGCAACAGGGGCGAGCCGGCGGTCTCCGGCGGCACCGACCGCGGCTGGGAGTCCGACGGCGGCAGCGACCAGATCGAGAAGAACAACGGACTCGACGTCATCCGCTGACCCTCGGTCGTCCGGGGATCGACCGCGGTCGACTTTTTCCGACGCGCCGGCGCGCGTCTTCCGCGCTCAGACGGCTTCGATCGATTCTAGCAGCCGGCACTTCCGACAGACGTCGCGACTCGTCTGCGAGCCGCAGCGCTCGCACTCGCGGAGGGCGGAGCTCTCGCCGTCGGCGTCGTCTCCCTTCTCGCCGTCCCCGCGGTAGGCGTCGGCCGCGAGCGCGGACAGTTCCTCGTAGCCGGCCATGATCGAGTGGCGCGCGCCGGGGTGGTTCTCCTCTAAGGCGTGGATCGTCGACTGGATCTCGCCGCGGTACGCCTCCTCGGCGTGGGGGCACTCCGCCATGTGCGTGGGGAGGTCGCGGACGTGGCAGTACAGCGCGATCTCCTTTTCGGGCACGTCGCGGAGCGGCTTGGCACGCGGGACGAACGCGTCGGTGTCCCCGCGCTCGTCGAAGGGCCCGAGCGAGGCGTCGAAGTGTTTCGCGACCTGCCGCACGTCGCCTTCGAGGAAATTCATCATGGCGGTCTGCGCCTCGTCGTCGAGGTTGTGTCCGGTGAGCAGCTTGTCCGCGTCGAACTCGGCGGCGTAGTTCTCCAGCAGGTCGCGGCGGAACACGCCGCAGTACGCGCAGGCCGCCATATTCTCGGGGTCGTCTTCGACCACGTCGTCCATCCGCACGTCGAACTCCTCCTCGTAAGACACGAGTTCGTGGCGCATGGAGAGGTCGTCGGCCAGCTCCACGCAGGCGTCCACGCTCGCGTCGCGGTACCCCTCGATCCCCTCGTGGATCGTTAAGGCGAGCATCTCCACGCGGGGGTCCTTCCCGAACACGTCGTCCAGGATCGTCGTCAGGGCGACGCTGTCTTTCCCGCCGGAGAGGCCGATCACCCAGCGGTCGGGGTCGTCGGGGGTCGCGTCCGGGTCGAGGAGGCCATCCTCGCGGACCCGACGCTTCACGCGCTTCTCGACCGACTGCCGGAGGTGTTCGCCGCAGAGGTGCGCCCCGGAGTAGGCGGCGTGGTGGATCGCGTCGGCCCCGCACTTGTCGCACTCCATCGGTGTCGGGTTGCGGTCGCGCGGGGATACCCGTTTCGGGCCAGCTACGCGAAGAGAGTAGTGAGATGGGGCGGCGGCGACGCCGGCGCAAACGATTCCGAGAGCCCGACCGTTCGCTCGGGAGTGGCGGAACACGGATTGGTCGAAACCGCCTCCGAGGTCCCAGCCGCGAGGCCCCGCACCTCACGCCTCCCCAGCCTCGTCGCCGGCTGCCAGAGGCGCCTCGCGCCTCGCTCCCGCTCACGCCCCGCGGGCGTTCGCGGCGTCCCTCGGGCGTGCTCCTCGCGGCCTGTCGGCCGCTCGCAGGCACGCGCCGTCGAGATCCGCGTAAACGCGTGTTAGACGCCAGTGATCCACGACTGAAGCCGTGGGATTCCTCCCTGTTCCTCTGTGAAACCCCGGACGCGTTGTCGCCGGTTCCGACACCGGTTTGTCGGCGGAACCCCCCGAATCGGCGTGACCGATTCCCCGACCGGGGTCGACCGCGATCCCGACCCGCGACCGCTTCGCGAGGACCCGCCGGCGGAGAGCCGCCGGACCCGGCTCTGGCGGTACGGGTTCAACCTCCTGCCCGCGTACCGGGGGACCGGGGCGCGCGTCGACCACATCGCCGCCGGGTGGCGGTACGTCCGGATTCGGGTTCCGCTGAACTGGCGCACCCGGAACGCGGTCGGCACAATCTTTGGCGGCAGTATCTACGCCGCGATCGACCCGGTGTACATGATGATGCTCCGCCGCGTCCTCGGCGACGGGTTCACCGTGTGGGACAAGTCGGCGGCGCTGGAGTTCATCGAGCCGGGTCGCGACACGCTGTACGCGGAGTTCGAACTGCCGTCCAACGAAACCGAGGCGATCCGCGAGGAACTCGACCTGGGCGAGTCGACCGATCGCGAGTACCTCGTCTCGCTCGTCGACGAGGACGGGGGGGTCCACGCGGCCTGCGAGAAGACGCTGTACGTCCGCCGCGACGAGTGAGGAGCCGTCGCGAGCCGGCGGCGGGTCGGCTCAGTCGTCGGCGGCGCGTCCGACGGCGTCGAGCGGCGACACCGAGATGACCAGCCGGTCGTCCGCGGTGGTGCTCACCATCTTCGACTCGGCGAACCGGCTGCCGTCCGCCCGGAGCCCCGTGCTCGTCCCGCTCCACCGCTCGCCGCCGGTCACGGCCGGGATGATGTGGGTGCGGATGTGCTCGACTTCGTCGGCGGGGTGGAGCCGCTGCCACGGCTCACCTTCGAGCTCCTCGGGGTCGTACCCGTACAGCTCGCCGTACTCCTCGCCGACGAACTCGAAGGTGCCGTCCGGTCCCACGGTACAGACGCCGTCGAGCGCGACGTCCGAGGGACGGCCGTCGTCGAAGCCGGCGTCGAGGCGCCCGCGCTCGCCCGCCTCGGCGCGTTTGACGCGGCGGAGCAGTGCGGTGTAACCGTCCGCACCGCCGTGTTTCGAGACGTAGTCGCTGACGCCTTCGCGGACCATCTCGGCCGCGATCTCGTCGGGACCGGTCGCCGAGAACAGCAGGAACGGGAGCTCCGGCTCGGCCTCGCGCGCCGCCGAGAGCAGTTCGACGCCGGTGAGGCCGGGCATGTCGTAGTCGCTGACGACGCAGTCGAACGACTCGCGCTCGACGCGGCGGAGCGCCTCGCGGGGGTCCGTCTCGGCCGCCGTCTCGCAGCCGAGGTCGTCGTCTCGTTCGAGGTGCGCCGCCACGAGCCGGGCCAGCCCCGGTTCGTCGTCGACGCACAGGAGGCGAAACGTGTCCGTCATTGCGAGTCCTCGGGGAGTGGCGTACTTATCCGTGACCGTTCGATATTCAGGGCTGAGAATCGCGGACGAGACCGGTCGTTACGCGGTCGCGCCGGCGACGAGCGCCTCCTCGACCGTCTCGACGAAGCGGTCGGGGTGTTCGACGTGCGGGAGCAGCCGCGCGCGGTCGAAGACGACGAGGCGCGCGTCGGCCGCGTCCGCGAGTTCGCGGCCGTCCGTCAGGGGGCTCACGGTCGCCTCTCGGCCCCAGACGATCGTCGGGGGCACGTCGAGGTCGGCGAGCGCGGCCGCGAGGTCGATCTCGCTGTTGAGCGTCCCGGAGACGAACGACGCGGGCGCGAAGCGCGCGTTCTCGACGTGGGTCGTGCGCCACTCGTAGTCGGTCCACTCCGCGCTCGGGTTCGCCGGGTCGTCGTAGCCGTGGTCGGCGTTGAAGTACCGTATCGACGGCTTCGCCGTGATGGCGTTGAACAGCGCCCGGCCGACGAGCGGCGCGCGGAGCAGTTCGCGGAGCCACCCCTTCGCCGGACTCGGCCCCGCGGTCGCGGTGGGACAGACGGCGAGGAAGCCGCTCAGCTCGACCCCGCCGTCCGCGTCGCCGTCGTCGACCGCGGCGGCCGCGTACGCCGCCGACAGCGAGGAGGCGACGACCGCGGGCTCGTCGAACTCGGCGAGGAAGTCGTGAACGAAGTCCTCGTACAGCGCCGCGGAGTACCGGAGCGGCGGCCGGTCGGAGCGGCCGTACCCCGGGAAGTCGGGCGCGACGACGTGGTACTCGTCGGCCAGGTCGTCGAACACCGCGCGCCACTCGCCGGAGGAACCGGCGGCGTTGATCCCGTGGAGCAACACGAGGTCGGGGTCGTCCGGATCGCCCGCCTCGGTGTACGCGACATCCATCCCGCGCCAGCGGAAGAGGCCGTCGTCGCCGTCGAGCGGGGGCTCCAGTTCGCCCTCGTAGCGGAGGCCGGTGTTGAGCGCGGCGAGCGCGCCGACGCCGAGGACGGCGCCGCCGAGGAGGTTCCTGAGCATCATACAAACTGTTGGTTCGCTGGCGACTTATACTCGTGGGACGCGGCGGAACGCCGCCCCTCGGAGCGGGCCGGGCGTTCGGGGAACCGCCCGTCAGTCGCCGGCGTCGCCGTCCGCGGCCTCGTCGACGCAGTCGGCGATCGGACCGACGATCGCCTCGGCGACCGCGTACGGGTCCGTCTCCCGGTCGCGGACGCGCTCCGCGAGCCGGTCGATCCCGCCGTGCCGTTCGATCTCGGCGGTCGCGAGCGACCCCACGTCCGCCCGCACGAGCGTGCGGATCTCCTCGGCGTACCGGCGCCGCTCCGTCGCCGCGATCCGACCGGACTCCCGGAGGTAGGCCGCGTGCGCGTCGAACGTCTCGATCAGCGCCGCCACGCCCTCGCCGGTGTTCGCGACGGTCTCTAACACGTCGGGCGTCCACGACCCGTCGGAATCGTCCGCGTGCGGATCGGACCCGCTGTGTCCGGACCCACCCGCGCGGTCGCCGTCGCCGTGATCGGACGACGAGCCCCCGGCGCCGGTCGGGGCCGTCGAGGTCGCGCCGTGGTGGCCGGCGTCGCGTCCGGTCGTACCGCCCTCGCGGCGGTGGACCATCTCCTCTAGCTCGGCGACGGTCCGCTGTGCGCCGTCCATGTCAGCCTTGTTGACGACGAACACGTCGCCGATCTCGAGGATACCGGCCTTCAGCGTCTGGACGTCGTCGCCGGAGCCGGGCTGGACGAGCACCGCGACCGTGTCGGCCGTGCGGACCACGTCCACCTCGTTCTGTCCGGCGCCGACGGTCTCTAACACGACCAAGTCCTTCCCGAAGGCGTCGAGCGCCTTCACGGCGTCCGCGGTCGCCGTCGAGAGTCCCCCGAGCTGACCGCGCGCGCTCATCGACCGGAAGAACACGTCCATGTCGCCGACGTTCGACCCCATCCGGATACGGTCGCCGAGGACGGCGCCGCCGGTGTACGGCGAAGAGGGGTCGACCGCGATCACGCCGACCGTGTCGCCGCGCTCGCGGTAGGCGGCGGCGAGCTTGTCGACGAGCGTCGACTTCCCGGCGCCGGGCGAGCCCGTGATCCCGACCACGTCCGCGCCGCCGGTGTGCTCGTGGAGCGCGGAGACGATCGCCCGGTAGCCCGGCGTCCGGTTCTCAATCTTGGTGATCACGCGGGCGAGGGCGCGGTGGCTCCCCGCGAGGAGGTCCTCGACGAGCGCGGCGTCCGCCTCGGAGAGCGTCGGCGCGTCGGCGACTGCGGATGCGTCCGGCCCGGCCATCTACGCGCGCTCCGGAACGTTGTTCCGGATGAACTCGATCGTCTCCTCCATCGGCGTCCCGGGGCCGAACACCTCGGCGACGCCGAGCTCCTTCAGGTCGTCCTCGTCCTCGTCCGGAATGATCCCGCCGACGAGGACGAGGGTGTCGTCGAACGCGTCGTACTCCTCGAGCCCCTCGATCACCTTCGGGACCAAGGTGTTGTGCGCGCCCGAGAGAATCGAGATGCCGAGCACGTCCACGTCCTCCTGAACCGCCGCCTGAACGATGTCCTCGGGCGCCCGGTGGAGCCCGGAGTAGACGACCTCGAAGCCGGCGTCGCGGAACGCCCGCGCGATCACGTGTGCGCCCCGGTCGTGGCCGTCGAGCCCCACCTTCGCGACCAGACACCGGACGGCCCGCTCCTGCTGTTCGGCACTCATGCCCCATGGTGGGTCACGTGCCCGCTTGATTCTAACGGAAGATAGGGAAGGTCCGAGCGGGGGACCCCCTCCGATCCGGATCCGCCACCGACGCGTTGAACGCGCGGACGACCGTAGATCGTCTCGTGACCGACACCAACGACGGCGATTCCGCTACCGCCGCGAGCGACCGCGGAGGCGGCCTTCCGCCCGAAACGCGGATCGGCCGCGGGGCGCTCCGGGTCGCCGACCTCGACGAGGCGGTCGCGTTCTACCGCGACGTGGTCGGGCTCTCCGTCCTCGACCGCAACGACGGGCGCGCGACGCTCGGGGCGGGAGGGGCCCCGCTGCTCGTGTTGGAACGCGACGCCGACGCGCCGGACCGAGAGCGGAGCGACGCCGGGCTCTTCCACACCGCGTTTCGTGTTCCCTCGCGGGCCGCGCTCGGCGAGGCGCTGGCGCGCGTCCGGGAGGGGTGGCGCCTCGACGGCGCCTCCGACCACCTCGTCAGCGAGGCGCTGTACCTCGACGACCCGGAGGGAAACGGGGTGGAGATATACCGCGATCGGCCGCGGGAGGAGTGGCCCCGCACCGGGAGCGGAACGGCGCGGATGGCGACCGAACCGCTCGATATCGAAGGAGTCGCCGAGGCCGCCGGCGACGGGAGCGACGGCGGCGGAGTCGGCTCCGCCGCCCTCGTCGATCGCGCTCCCGCCGACACCGATCTGGGTCACGTACACCTCGAAGTGACCTCGCTGTCGGCGTTCGAGGCGGTGTACGTCGACGGACTCGGCTTCGCGACGGGGATGAGCGGCCCTGACGTCCGGTTCGTCGCGGCCGGCGGCTACCACCACCACCTCGGCGCGAACACGTGGCGAGGGCGGACGACGCCGGCCGGCGGGCGCGGGCTGGCGTGGTTCGAGGTGGTCGTTCCGGACGTGGCCGCGCTGGACGCGGTCCGAACGCGGCTCGACGCGGTCGCGGCCGAGGGCGACGCCGAGTTTGCGGTCGCCGAGCGCGACGACGGGATCGTAGTCACCGACACCGACGGCATCGAGGTCCGCGTTCTGACTGAGTAGTCGGTCCCGCGGGTCCGCTCAGTGGCCGGCCTCGGACCGGCTCACGAACCGCTCACCCGACGATCGTCCGGAGCGTCGACTCGGTCAGGAAGGCGGTGACCCCGAGCGCCTCGGTCGTCATCCACCCGAGGAACACCGCGTACATGGCGAGGAAGACGTACCCCTCCTCGGTCGATATCTCGAAGTCCGTCGCGGACAGCACCACGACGACGAGCGTCGTGTAAAACAGGAACAAAAGCAGCGGGACGGAGGTGAGGAAGCCGATCGACACCCCGCCGGCGAGGATGACGCCGATCGGCAGCGCCGCGACGAGGTTGAACGTGTTCGTCCCGAAGACGTTCGCGACCGCCGCCCGCTTGTCGCCCGCCTGCCCCATCTTCACGCCGACGAGGAGGTCCGGGAACGAGCTCATCACCGAGAGCACGGTCACGGAGATCAGGAACGGCGGCGCGCCGAGCGCGTCGGCGACCTGAAGCGTCATGCCGATCATCGACTCGACGCCGACGAGCACGACGGCCAGCCCGCCCGCGAACAGGCCGAGCTGCTTCGGGACGTTCGTCGACTCGGCCCGTTTCCGATCCGACGCGCCGCTCTTGCCGCCGACGAGCAGGATGACGTACACGCCGTACAGTACCAACAGCCCGACGCCCATCTGCGGGGAGATCCGGGCGAGCTCCCGCCCGTCGGTCCCGAGGACGCCCAAGGCGATCACGCCGAAGAGGGCGAGGACCGCGACGGTGTAGAAGATGGCGTCGCGGTAGACGATCCCCTGCGTCGTCGCCGTGTCGCCGCTCGTGATGGCGACCGCGGCCGGGATGACCAAGATGTTGAACACCGCCGTACCGATGAGCGCCCCGGCGCCGACGCCGAACTCACCGAGGACCAAGACGGAGATCACGATGATCGCGAGCTCGGGGAACGACGTGGCGGCCGCGACGATCAGCCCGCCCTGTACCGCCTGCGAGACGCCAAAGTGGTCGCTGATCTTCGAGGTCGTGGACTCGACGACGTTCGCGCCCTTCCACGTCAGGAGGAACCCGATCACGCCGAGCGCGATCCAGACGGCGAGCGGCTGGTCGCCGATGAGCTCGTAGAGTATCGTCACCGTGCGATCGGTACGCACGGAGCCGATTAGTGATTCCGGAAGCGCTCGGGTGGTCCGGCCGTCGGTGCGTCAGTCCGCCGGACGGCGCCCGCCGCGCGCGGCGACCGCACCGCGTCGGCGGCCGTTCCGGATCCCCGGGCGAATTTCGAGGAACGTTATCCGAACTTGCCCGTGATGTAGTCCTCGACGCGCTGCGCTTCGGGGTCCTCGAAGATCTTCGCCGTGTCGTCGTACTCGACCAGCTCGCCGCCGGTGAGGAACACGGCCGTCCGGTCGGAGATCCGGGCCGCCTGCTGCATGTTGTGCGTGACGATGATGACCGTGTACTCCTCCGCGAGGTCGTCGATCAGGTCCTCTATCTTCGAGGCCGCGACGGGGTCCAACGCGGAGGTCGGCTCGTCCATCAGGATGACTTCCGGGTCGGGTGCGATGGCCCGGGCGATACAGAGGCGCTGCTGTTGCCCGCCGGAGAGTTCGAGGCCCGAGGAGTCCAGCTGGTCTTTCACCTCGTCCCACAGCGCGGCGCCCTTCAGCGACTCCTCGACGCGCTCGTCGACGTCGCCGTCGAACCCCTGGATCTTCAGCCCGTACGCGACGTTGTCGCGGATCGACTTCGGGAACGGGTTCGGCTTCTGGAACACCATCCCGATCTTCCGGCGCAAGGCGACGGGGTCGACGTCGGCGTCGTACACGTTTTTGCCGCCGAACTCCACGTCCCCCTCGACGCGGCAGATCTCGATCATGTCGTTCATCCGGTTAATACACCGGAGGAACGTCGACTTCCCGCAGCCCGAGGGGCCGATGAGCGCGGTGACGCGCTCTTCGGGGATCTCCATCGTCACGTCGTCGATGGCCTGCTCGTCGCCGTAGTAGACGTTCAGGTTCCGCGCCGCCACCGCGGTGCCCGCGGCGGGCGCCGCGCTGTCGTCGTTCGAGTCCGCCTGTACCTCCGTCGTGATGAGCGAGTCGTCTGATGTGGTGTTACTCATGTTAGCTCCCCCGTTCCGCGCGGTTCCGCAGCAGAATCGCCGTCCCGTTCATGCCGACGAGGATGAGAAGTAGCGTGATAACGCCTGCGGCGACGACGCCGTAACGGAAGTCGGCCTGCGGGAAGCCGGCCCACGTGTAGATCTGCATCGGCATGGCGCTGAACCGACTGAACAGGCTGTCCGGCGCCCTGAACACGGTCGTCGCCGCGCCGATCATGATCAGCGGCGCCGTCTCGCCGATCGCGCGGCCGAGCGCGAGGATCGTCCCGGTGAGGATGCCCGGCATCGCCTCGGGCAGCACCACGTTCTTCGTCGTCTGCCAGCGCGTCGCGCCCATGGCGTCGGAGCCGCGCCGGAGGTCGTCCGGCACCGACCGGATCGCCTCCTGCGCGGAGATGATCGTGATCGGGAGGATAAGCAGCGACAGCGTCAGCGCCGCGGTCACCGCCGTCCCGATGCCGAGCCCGAGGAGGTTCGCGAACAGTCCCAGCCCGAGGAGCCCGTAGACGACCGACGGCACCGCCGCGAGGTTCGCGATGTTGACCTGGAGGATCCGCGTCAGCGTTCCGAGCGGCCCGGTCCCCGGCGTGTATTCCTCCAGGAAGACGGACGTGCCGACCCCGAGCGCGAACGACAGCACGGCGACCAGCGCGATGATGATGACGGACCCGACGATGGCCGGATAGAGTCCGGCGTCCGACGGCGTCCGAGAGGGTGCCGCCGTGAGGAACGACCCGTCGAGCCACGGGTCGGGGGCCGGGAAGCCAAGTGCTCCGACGATCAGCGCGCCCAGGACCGCGCCCGCGGCGAGGAGCAGCGGGAGCCCGAGGCCGGCGAGACCCTCGCCGGCGTCGACGACGCGAGAGACGTACACCGCGGTCGGCACGCCGATCGAGACGAGCACGAGGAGGACCGTCGGGGAGGGCAGCCCGGCGCCGGGCGCCAGGAACCCCCCGGCAGTCGCGGCGGCGAGCGGGACGCCGCCGACGGCGGCCGCGGCGACGCGCCCCCGGCGGTCGGCGACGAGGAGCGCCCCCGCGACCGCGACCGGGACGGCGACCGTCCAGAGGTAGATGATCAGGTCCGACGGGTACGTCGGGATCACCTCGCGGAGGAACACCGCGGCGACCAGTCCGCCGAGGCCGACCGGCGCCGCCGCGGTCCGCGCTCGGGGCGTCGACCGTCGCCGCCCGAACGCGTACAGCCCGACGGCCGGGAGGACCCCGAGCGTGTACGCGAGGAACCACAGCAGCGGGTCGAACACGAGGAACAGCGTGCCGACCGCGAGCCCGACGGCGGCTCCGCCGACCAGCCGCCCGAGGAGTCCGAAGCCGACCGCGCCGACGCGGCCGCCGCTGCCGACGTACGCGAGGTACGCGGTGACCGGGGCCGCGACGACGAAGAGGTACGCGAGCTGCCAGTTGAGCCGCGGAATCGGCACGACGAGCGCCTCGATGGCGGTGAACAGCGCGGCGACGGCGACGAGGCCGCCGCCGAGCGCGCCGAGCGCGCGTCGGGTCACGGTCGGGTCGCTCGCGCTGTACAGGCAGAACGCGAGGAACGGGACGACGAGCGTGAGGAAGTACGTCAGCAGCCACTCCGGGCTCGCGTTCGCGAGATCGAAGGCGTCGATGGCGACGTACACGAGGAGCACGCCGAGCGCGACGAGGCCGAACACGCTCGCGCCTAGGGACAGGTACTCGAAGACGATTCCCCGGACTCGACTGACCTCGCCGAAGCCGTTCGCGTTCGCGTTGTCGGTCGCCATCAGTACTCCTCCCGGTAGCGTTGCGCGATGATATCACTGATCACGTTCATGACGAGCGTTACCGCGAACAGCGCGAGGCCGAGCGCGAACATGGAGTTGTACGGGAGCGTCCCGCCGGTGAGGTCGCCGCCGGTGATCTGGACCATCGCGACGGTGATGGTCATCCCGGACTCCAAGAGCACGTCGGCCGGGTTGACGAAGGGGATACCGAAGAGCGCCTCCCGGACCGCGGGCATCCGCGCCTGCGCGCCCATGGCGACGACGACGATCATCGTCTCGCCGATAGCGCGGGAGACGGCGAGGATGTACGAGGAGGCGATCCCGGAGATCGACGCCGGGACGACGATGCCGGTCGACACCTCGAACTTGGTCGCGCCGAGCCCGTAGCCGGCCTGCCGCAGCTCGTCGGGCACGGCGCTCATGGCGTCCTCGGAGATCGACGACACCATCGGGATCGTCATGATCCCGACCATGATCGACGCGGACAGGGCGTTGAACGTGCTCATCTCCGGGAACAGCGTCGCCTTCAGCGCCGGAGTGACGTACACGAGCGCGAAGTACCCGTACACGACCGTCGGGATCCCCGCGAGGATCTCCAACAGCGGTTTCAGGATCGACCGGGCGTTCGGGGTCGCGTACTCGCTGAGGTAGATTGCCGTGAGCGTCCCGATCGGGATCGAGATGAACGCCGCGGTGATCGTCACCGTGATCGTCCCGATGAGAAGCGGGATGATGCCGAACGCCTGCCCGCCGCCGGCCGGGTTCGGGCTCCAGTTGGTGCCGGTGAGGAACTCGGCGATCGAGATCGAGCGGAAGAACACCACCGCGTCCGACAGGAGCGTGACGAAGATTGCGGCCGTGGTGAGCAGGGTTATCGCCGCACACGCCGCGAACAGGCCGCCGTAGGTTCCCTCTTTCAGTCGTGTGAGCCCGCCCCGCCGCGACAGGTCGGGACTCTCTGTGCTGTCAGTCACGAACGGTGGGGTATCGAACGCTGTCGTAAATCAATACACCGGTTCATCGCGCCGGCTCAGCCCTGCGCCTGCTCGATCGCGTCTTCGAGCGTCTGCATCTGTTCCTCCTGCGTCTCCTCGGTGGCGGGCACGTAGCCGACGTCGTTGGCGACGAGCTCCTCGTTCGTCGTCTGTTCGACGAAGTAGCGGGCGAACTCGGCGATGTGCTCCTCGCCGAGCGACTCGATCGACGGGTAGGTGAAGAGGGGCCGCGAGAGCGGCGTGTACTCGCCCGACGAGGCGGTTTCGAGGCTCGGCTCGACCGGCCCGTCGCCGTCGTCGATGCCGAGGGCCTTCAGCTGGTCGGGGTTCTGGAAGTAGTACGCGAAGCCGAAGTAGCCGATCGCGTACGGGTCGCCGGAGACGCCCTGGGCGATCGTGTTGTCCTGCTCAGTCGCCTGATAGTCGCTGGTGTGGCCCTCCTCTTCGAGGATCGCCTCGATGAAGTAGTCGTACGTGCCGGAGGTGTCGGCGGCGCCGAAGCGGTTTATCTCCTCGTTCGGGAACTCGTCGCGGACCTCGTCCCACGTCTGGACGGGGTCGGACTTCCAGATCTGGGCGAGCTCCTCGGTCGTGAGCGAGTCGATCCAGTCGGCGTCGGGGTTGACGACGACCGTGAGCGCGTCGGTCGCCGCGATCAGCTCGACGTACTCGACGCCGTTCTCCTCGCATAGCTCCTCCTCCTCGGGCTGGATCGGGCGGCTCGCGTTGTTGAAGTCGGTGTCGCCCGTACAGAAGAAGTTCGAGAATCCGCCGCCGGACCCCGTCGAGCTGATGTCGGGGTCGACGCCGGGGTGCTGCTCGGCGAAGTCCTCCATGACCGCGCTCATCAGCGGGAACACCGTGCTCGAACCGGCGATGTTGATCGGACCGGAGAGCTCGTCGCCGCCCGAGCCGCCGTCTCCGCTCTGCGTACAGCCGGCGAGACCGAGCGCCCCGGCGCCAGCGATCGCCGCGAGCGATTTCCGCCGCGTGATTCCCGTTGCGTCCGCGTCGTGACTGGACTCCATTACGTGTGGGTGGACGAGTTCCGGTTAAGTAGTATGCTATGAACGGTACGTGGTGTCGCATACTCCCCAGTACGGCTATATGCTTCCACATATTCTATATAGCAGTATATACTCCCGAAGAGCGACGGTCGGCGGGGAGAGACGGCGGCGCGCGGCTCCTCGGCGCCGGATCGGGGCGAAACCGGGACGTGGTTTTAAGTCCTCGTACCGGGAGAACCCGGACGAATGACGCCTCCCACGACCGACGGGCCGCCGGCGCCGACGACCTCCCGGGAGGAGGCGTGGGTGGCTCACGCCGCACTGCTCGACGCCGCGCGGAGCGCGACCGACGACGAGGCACCGTACCACCGCCCGATCGAGTCGTTAGAGCGGGGCGCGGCGCTCGACGACGAGGGCGTCGCCCTGCTCCGCGACGCGCTCGTCGACTACCTCGGCGACGCGCCGGTCCGCGACCGCGCCCCCGGGCGAGCGCTGTTGCGGCGCACGGACGAGGCGACGGACCGGCGGTCGCGGCGAGCGTAGGGACGGCGGTCGCGGCGAGCGTCTCGGTCCGGCGGCTCCGACGGACCGAGTCCCCACGCTACGATCCGACCTCCACCGCCTCGATCAGCAGCTCCGCCACGTCAACGATCTCGATCTGGTCCTCGAAGTCCCCCGTCTTCCGCCCGTCCTCGAACATCGTCGTACACATCGGACAGGCCACGACGAACTTCTCGATCGACGCCCCCGCGTCGGTGTCCTCGACGGCCTCACGGAGGCGCTCCTCGCTCGGCTTGACTTCCTCCTCGTGTTCGGTCCAGAGCCCGCCGCCGCCGCCGCCGCAGCAGAACGAGTCGTCCCGCGACCGGGGCATCTCGTGGAGGTCGGCGCCGGTCGCCCGGATGAGCTCGCGGGGCGCCTCGTACTCGTCGTTGTACCGGCCGAGGTGACATGGGTCGTGGTAGGTGACGGTGTAGTTCAGCTCGTCGCCCGAGAGGCTGAGCCGGCCCGCCTCGACCAGCTCCTCGACCACCTGCGTCCAGTGGAACACGTCGACCGCGCCCTCAGCGTTCCACGGCTCCTCGCGCTCGAACGGCATCATCGGGTCGTCCGCGAACTCCGCGAAGTCGACCTCGGGGTACTCGTTTTTGATCGTGTTGTAGGAGTGCGGATCGGTACAGACGATGTTCTCGAACTCGCAGTCGGCGAACGTCTCGACGTGGTGGCCGGCGAGTTCGAGGTAGAGGAACTCCTCGCCGATCCGGCGGATGTCGTTGCCGTCCGTCTTCTCGTCGTCAAAGAGGATGCCGAACGACACGTCCGCCTCGTCGAAGAGGCGGGCGAGCGCACGCGCGACCTTCTTGTTCCGGTCGTCGAAGCTCGGGTAGTCGCCGACGTACCAGAGGTACTCCACCTCGGTCTCGCGGGCGTCCGGGACCTCGACGCCGTCGAGGTCGTCGGCCCAGTCGCCGCGGGTCGCCTGGGAGTCGCCGAAGGTGTTCCCCTTCTGCATCACGTCTTGGAACACGTCTTGGAGGTTCGAGTCGACCGCCCCCTCGTCGACGAGCTGGCGGTTCATTTTCGTGAAGGAGGTGAGGTGCTCGATGTCGACCGGGCAGGCGTCCATACACGCCATACAGGACATACAGGACTCCATCGACTCGGCGTCGATGACGCCGCCCTCGTCGGCGACGATGGGGACCGTGCCGCCGTCGGTCGCCGCGGGACCGCCTCCGCCGCCCGAGCCGGCCACCGGGTCGTCGCTCACCGACTCGCGGTACGACTTCAGATCGAGGATGACGTTCCGCGGGTCGAGGTTGCGCCCGACCGTGTCGGCGGGGCAGGCGTCGGTACACCGGCCGCACTTCGTACAGGCGTCGCCGTCCATCAGCTCCTTCCACGTGAAGTCGTCGAGCGACTCCGCGTTCGTGTGGTCGAGGTCCGCGGGGACGTTCGGGAGCCGCGCGCCCGCCTTCTCGTCGCGGGCGACGACGTTGGCGAACGACGAGATCATGTGGAACGGCTTCGCGTAGGGGATCCACGCCACGAACGCGAACGCCAGCAGCGAGTGGCTCCACCAGAGGACGCCGTATATCGCCTCGGCGCCCGCGGCCGTGAGCCCGGCCGACTCCAGCCCGGTCGCGAGCGCCATCCCGACGAAGCTCACCGTCTCGGTCGCCCGCCCCGGCTGGCCGACCATGCTCACGCCCTCGACGACGAAGCCGCCGACGCCGAGCAGGAACAGCGTCCACACGAACGCGTCGTCCTCGAAGGAGGTGTGTTTTCCCCAGAGCCGCCCCTCGCGCTGCCGGTAGCGGCGGTACGCGGCCATGCCGACGCCGACGACGAACAGCAGGCCGAACGCGTCGACGGCGAACTGGTACGCGAGGTAGAAGTCGCCGACCCAGAAGGACTCGCCCGTGAGCGGACGGTAGAGGTCGATGTCGATCCCGAGGATGGTCGTCGCGACGAGCAGGACGAGGAACCCCCACAGCACGAACGTGTGCATCACGCCGGTGTAGAGGTCCCCGTCGAACTGGTTCTCGTTCGCGAGGACGGTCTTCGTCGCCCCGATCACCCGTCCGGGGAGGTCCGACAGCCGGTCTCGCGGGTCTTCGCTCCCGCGCGCGTACGCCGCGAACCGCGCGTACACGCCGTACAGGAAGACGAGGATCGCGACGACGGCGAGCCAGTAGAACGCGGCCTTCCCCACCGGACCGATGGTCCAGAAGGTTTCGCGGGTGGCCGCCTGTAAGGGAGTCATGATCGATCACCGGGATACGGCCGGGTTAAAACTTGCCACAGCGCAGCGGCCGCCGCGCGGCGTTCGCGCGAATCGAAGGGCTCCCGCCGCGGGGGAGATCCCGGTCCGCGCAAGCGACGACGGCTCAGACGGCCCGAAACAGCGCCGCCGCCAGCAGCGCTCCCGCGAGCGCCAGCGCCGGCGCGTCGATCCGGGCGAGCGTCAGCCGCGGCAGCGTCGGGTTCCACGCGAAACAGCGGGCCGAGAGCGCCGTGGAGAGGCGGTCCGCGCACCCCAGCGTCCGGGTCGCGCCCGCGACGGCGACGCGCTCGATCCGGTCGACGAGCGGGCGTTCGGTGCCGAGCCGGGCCGCCGACGCCTCCCTGACCGCCGTGATCTCCCGCCGGAGAACCGGGAGGAACCGGAAGACGAGCGAGACGCCGACGCCGAGGAACACGCCGGGGCGACCCGGGACGGTCCGCTGGATCGCCGCGCGCGACTCCCGGACCGTCGTGGTACGGACGTACGCCGCGCTGACGACGACGACGAGCAGCACGCGGTAGCTCGACAGCGCCGGGTAGACGGCCGCTCCCGGGTCTATCGCCGGCGGAGACAGCTCGATCGTCGCGACGAGCGGCGCGGCGACGAGGAAGGGGAGGATGACCCTGAACGAGCGGACGACGCCGGCGAGCGACAGCGACGCGAGCCGGGCGACCGCGAGCGCGAGGACGGACAGGACGGCGAGCCCGCGGGGGGTCGTGTACGCGAACGCCGCGGCGGCGAACGCGACCTGAACGGCGATCTTCGCCCGGGGGTCGAGCCGGTGCGCGACAGTCGAGCCGGGGACGTAGCCGATCATCGCGTGTCGGACTCGCCCTCGAGGCGCTCGCTCGCCGGGACGTGGACGTCGAGCGCGGGGAGTTCGGCGCGCGCCGCCTCGGGCGGGGCGTCCAACGCGATCGACCCGTCGGCGAGCGCGATCACCCGGTCACACCGGTCGATCAGGCCGCGCAGGTCGTGAGTGACGACGACGATCCCCGTTCCGTCGGCCGAGAGCGACGCGAGGTGAGACAGCAGCGAGCGACGGGCGGGCTCGTCGAGCCCCGAGAACGGCTCGTCGAGGACGAGGTGGTCCGGCTCCATCGCCAGCGCGCCGGCGACCGCGACACGGGCCTTCTCGCCGCCGGAGAGCGCGTCGATCCGCTCGTCGCCCCGCCCGGCGAGGTTGACCGCGTCGAGGGCGGTCGCCACGCGTCGGTCGATCTCGTCGTGGGACAGACCGAGGTTCTCGGGGCCGAACGCCACGTCGGCCGCGATCGTCGCGGCGACGAAGCTGTCCGCCGGGCGTTGGAACACCATCCCGACCGCCGTCCGCGCCGCGACGAGGTCCGCCTCGGCCGGGACGCCGTTGACCCGGACCTCTCCCTCGGTGGGCGAGAGCAGGCCGTTGAAGTGACGGACGAGCGTCGTCTTGCCGGAGCCGTTCGGGCCGGTGACGAGGAGGAACTCGCCGTCGTCGACGGAGAGCGAGACCGAGTCGAGCGCGACCGCCCCGTCAAACGCGTGCGTGAGGTCGCTGACGGCGATCACGCCGGGTCAGGCAGCCGCGATCGCGTCGTTCTTGACGATGCCGACGGCGGCGGCGATCTTGACCGCCTCGACGGGGACGAAGGCGAACGAAGAGACAAGGAACGCCTGCCACAGCGACGCGTACCACGGGTCGTACTGTATCACCGCGAAGCCGACCGTGCCGAACCCGTAGATGATCGCGGTCCCGGCGACCATCGCTCCCACGAGGACCGGCGTCGGGACCGCGTCGACCTCGGAGAGGCTCGTCCCGCGGTGGGCGACGAGCCCGATCACTCCCGCGGCGAAGGGGTACGACCAGAGGAACCCGAGCGTCGGGCTGGCGATCAGGTAGCTGATCCCCGCGGTGCCGCCGGAGAAGACCGGCGCGCCGACCGCGCCGGCGGCGAGGTACAGGACCATCGAGAGCGACCCCCACACCGGGCCGAGCATGATCCCCGCGAGGAACACGCCGAGGACTTGGAGCGTGATCGGTACCCCTGCCGAGAGCGGGTTCGGGAAGGAGACGTACGCGAACGCCCCGACGAGCGCCGCGAACAGCGCGGCGCGAGCGAGGTTCGTCGCCGCCTCGTCGCCGACGAGATCGACGGACTCCGTGTTCGTTGCCATGACTCAACGGACTCGTAAACCCACTTCAACGTAGCGGTTTACGAGCTCTGGGCGGGCGGGCAGCGCAGCCGGACGTCGAGTCGAGCACTTCGGGACTCTCTCGATAATCTCCGGATAATAACGTTCATCCCTACCCGGCGTCCACGACGCGAGTATGCCGAAGATAAGCGTCGAGATCCCGGCGGAGCTGCTCGCCGACCTCGACGACCACGTGGGCGACGACGGGAAGTTCGTGAACCGCAGCGACGCGGTGCGCGCGTCGATCCGGAAGACCCTCGACCTGCTCGACGAGATCGACGCCCGCCACGACCGGCTCGACGACGACCCGGGGACGGCGGCGGGGTTGGAGGAGAGCGAGTCAACGGAGGAGACCGATGAGTAGTCGGACGGCGGCCGGCGGGAACGGGCCCTTCCGGACCGACCCGCTGGACCGGACGGCGGTCGCGGCGGTGGCGCTTATCACGCTGTTCACGGTCGCGCTCGGGACCGCGCAGCTCACCGCAGCGAAGGTGCTCGCGCTGCCGCTCCCGTTCGCGCTGCCGGTGGTCGGCGCAGAGATCCTGCTGCCCGGCGCCGCGCTCGCGTACGCGCTCACGTTCCTCGCCTCCGACTGCTACGCGGAGCTGTACGGCCGGCGCGCGACGCAGGTGGTCGTCAACGTCGCGTTCCTCGCGAACTTCCTCGTGTTAGCGCTGGTGTGGTCGACGCTCGCGGCGCCCGGTGTCGACCCCGAGGTGTCCGCCGCCTTCCAGGCGGCGCTCGGACCGGCGGCGAACATCGTCGCGGGCAGCCTGCTGGCGTACGTCGTGAGCCAGAACTGGGACGTGTTCGTGTTCCACGCGATCCGCGACCGCACGGGCGAAGGAATGCTGTGGCTCCGCAACATCGGCTCGACCGCCACGAGCCAAGCGATAGACACCGCCATCTTCGTCGGCGTCGCCTTCTACGCCGCCCCGCTCTTGCTCGGGGTCGGGCCGGTGTTCGACCCGCCGGCGCTGCTCGCGCTCGGACTGGGTCAGTACCTGCTGAAGCTCGCGATCGCCGTCCTCGACACGCCGGTCGTCTACCTGATCGTCGGCGCGGTCCGAGACTGACTGCTTTCGACGGCGTTCGACCGCGTTTCGTCGCTTTTCGCCTCGCTCGCTGCTCAAGCGACCGCCAGCGCCCGCGCCGGGCGGTCGGGGAGATCGACCGGGACCTGCTCGAAGGAGTCGCCGGCGTCGCGGGTCACGAAGAGCCCGCGGTTCGAGAGCGCCCAGATCTCGCCGGCGGACCGCCCGGCCGCGAGGACCGCTCGATACGTCCCCTCCCCGGTCGGAACGCCGCGGTCGTCGAGGCGCTCGAACGCGCCCGCGTCGCCCGTCGCCCCCGTCCCCTCGTCCTCCTCTTCCCCGCCGCGACGGTAGCGGTACAGGTGCGCCTCGCCGCGGCGGTGGGCGGCCGTCGCGCCCCGGGCCGCGCTGACCACGGCGGTGTCCGGGTCCCCGGGGTCGACCGCGAGCCCCCAGACGTAGCCGTGGTCGAGGCCGGCGTCGCGGACGCGCCACGAGTCGCCGCGGTCGTCGCTCTCGGCGAAGCCGTCGCCGGCGGCGGCGTAGACGCGGTCGGGGGCGTCCGGGTGCGTCGCCATCGCGTGGGTGTCACGGCGCGACCCCGGCGGGCGGTCGGTCCACGTCGCGCCGCCGTCGGCCGTCACGGCGAGCGCACCCGCCTCGATCCCGAGGAGCCAGCGGTCCGGATCGGCGGGACAGGGTTCGATCCACCGGACGTGGTGCGTGTCGGGTCGCGGCGGGAACGACCACTCGGACGCCGAGGGGAGGTCGGTCAGCCCGCCGACCAGTGCCGCCGTCTCGCCGCCGTCGACGGAGCGGTACGCGCGCGAGGGCTCCGTGCCGATCCAGACGACCGAGGGGTCGTGCGGGCTCGTCGCGACCGCGGTGACCGCGTCCGGGCCGGACCCCTCGGGACCGAGCGTCGACGCGGCCGCGCCCGCGAACCGCTCGCCGCCGTCGACGGAGCGGAACAGCCCCGCGTCGAAGGTCCCGGCGAGGACGCGCGGACCGCGGGTTCCGGCTCCCGCCGCGCCGTCGCCGGGGTCCGCGACGGAGAGACAGTCGACGCGCTGGCCGGAGAGGCGAGTCTCGACCGCGCCGGTCGCGGGGTCGACGATCCGGAGCCCGTCGTCGTACGCCGCGTAGACGCGCATGGTTCGACGTTCGTCGGGAGGCCTCAAAAGCGTACGCCGGTCGCCGAGAGGAACGAGTCGCCTAGGGAGGGCGAGAGTCGTCGTCGGAACCGGGCGCCGGCGCGCCGCGAACCGGGTCCGCGAGCGCAAGAGACTTACCGCCGCCACCCGTGTGAACTGTACGCATGGATCTTCGCGTTCAGGGGGACGTTCCTCCCGACCCGTTTCTCGGCGCCGCGGACCTCTTCGAAACCGAGCGCTCCGTGGAGGCGCCGGTCCGCGTCGTGGTCCGCGAGGACCCCGACGAGCGGACGTGGGCCGGCCACTACGACGACCACCACGTCCTGAACGTCTCCCGGCGGGCCGCCACGAGCGCGATGGCGCGCGAACTGGCGATCCACGAGCTCGCGCACATGGCCCGGTACGAGGAGGGACACCCCTCGCACCTTCAGTCCACGGAGGAGGCGTTGTACCTCGGTCTCTCCGGTGAGAAGGTCGAGCGCCGCAAGCTCGCGCACTGCTACCAGATCGCGAACCACATGAAAGACATCTACGCCGACGACATCACGCTCTCGGTGGCGCCCGCGAACAAGCTCCTCGGCTTCCTCGAATCGACGCTGGCGGCCGCGGTCGCGGACCGCCCCGACGTGTCTCGTACCGGTTCACCGCCGGTGACGGCGGGCGCCGACCCAGAGATTACCGCCGTCAACGCCGCATTCGCGCTCGCCCTCGTGGAGCGACACGACATCGCTGGTCCCGACCACCGCATCTACGACCTCGCGCGCGCGGCCGGCAGCGACACCGACGCCGTCGACGTGGACGCGTTCAAAGCACGGTTCCTGGACCTCGGTCACGACCCCTCGGAGAGCGACTACCGGAAGGCGCTCGTCGCGGCCGCCCGCGCCTACGCCGTTTGAAAGCCGAGGAGGCGTGGGGCTGTGGTGCGGCAGGGGGTTTGGCGGTGGTCTTCGCCGCTTCGGTGATGGCTGTTTATAAGTGAACGGCTGGATATTCTGACGTTCGTACTGACAATCGCGGTCAGCTACCCACAGACAATCGCATCGAACTCCGAAGATGTCGTAGTCCGCGACTATTCCGCGTCGTTCCGAGCGGGCCCGCCCTCGCCGTCCGTCTCCGCCGCCTCGGTCTCGTCGGTCAAGTCGGTGGCCTCGACCGGGGCGCTCGAGTCCGCCGCCCCCGCGTCGCCGTCGAGGACCTTCACGCGCGCGGACATGATGCGGGTGTTGTCGACGCGCTCGATACGGATCCGGATCTCGTCGAACTCGATCTCTTCGCCCTCCTCGACGAGGCGCCCGGCGCGGTTGAACACGAAGCCCGCGAGCGTCTCGAACTCCTCGCCCTCCGGGAGATCGATCCCGAGGATCTCGTTGACCTCGTCGATGTTCACCTCGCCCTGGACGACCGCGACGTTGTCGTCGACGAACTCCACCGGCGCCTCCTCGTCGCCCTCGAGGATCTCGCCGACGATCTCCTCGACCATGTCCTCTAAGGTGATGATCCCCTCCGTGGTGCCGAACTCGTCGATGACCGTCACCATCTGGAGGCGGTTCTCCTGCATCTCCGCGAGCAGCTCGTCCGCGTTCTTCGACTCCGGGACGTGGAGCGTGGGCTTGACGACGCGCTCGAGGGAGGGCTGGCCCTCGGAGTAGCGCAGTTCGCGGACCAGATCGCGCACCGTCACCACGCCGATGATGTTGTCGAGGTTCCCCTCGTAGACGGGGACGCGCTCGTGGTCGGCCTGGATACACGTCTCGATCGCCTCCTCGACGGAGTCCTCCTTCGCGACCGCGGTGACGTCGAGCCGCGGCGTCATCACCTCCTTGGCGATGGTGTTGTTGAACCGGAAGATGCGGTCGAGCATCTCCCGCTCCTCCTCCTCGATGACGCCCTCGCGCTCGCCCGTCTCGATGATGTCCTGGATCTCGTCGCGGGTGACGTACGTCGACTCGATGGCCGCCGAGCCGCCGATGACGCTGTTGACGCCCTTGACGATGTAGTCGAAGAGGACGACGAGCGGGTAGAGGGCATACTCAGAGGCCTTCAGCGGGCGGGCGATCCGCAGCGCCCACGACTCGGTGTTCTCGACGGCGTACGACTTGGGCGCGCTCTCGCCGAAGATCAGCACGAGCGTCGTGATCCCGAAGGTCGTCGCCAGCACCGACTGCCCCCGCGAGAGGTAGATCCCGAACAGCGCGGTGGCGATGGAGGTCATCGCCACGTTGACGATGTTGTTCCCGACGAGGATCGTCACCAGCAGGCGGTGGGGGTTCTGTTTCATGTCGCGGATCGTCTTCGCCCCCGTCACCCCCTCGTCGACGAGGCTATCGATGCGGTGTTGCTGCAGCGAGAACATCGCGATCTCGGACGAGGAAAAGAACGCCGAGAGCCCGATGAGAAGCATAATCGCAACGACACCGAGGGCGGTCACGACCTCTTGACCCGGCATCGGTATCTGGAGGACATCGACCACCGGCGCACTAGACGACAAGCCCATGTTCGTTTGTCATCCGTCGGCCCGCGATTAAAGCGTTCCCTTCGACTAACCCGGAAGCGACCCGACCGCCGCGGAAACGGTCGCCGTGCCGCGCACCCGAGCGCGCCCACCGGTGCGCGCGGTGCCCCGAATCGTCGCCGACTCGGATCCGCCGACACCGAGGGTGCCGCTGCCGACACGATTACCCGTCTCGCGGGCGAATCGCGAGGCATGACCGAGCCACAGATCACCCTGTACCGGCTCCAAGCGTGTCCGTACTGCGAGCGCGTGGTCCGGACGCTGAACGAACTCGACGTGGCGTACCGCTCCCGATACGTCGAGCCGATGCACTCGGAGCGCAACGTCGTCAAGCGCGTCTCCGGCGCGCGGAGCGTCCCGGCGATCGTCGACCGCGAGACGGGCGTGACGATGTCCGAGAGCGCGAACATCGTCGAGTACCTCCGCGGCACGTACGGCGACGCGGCGGCCGACGGCGGCCGCGCGGTCGACGCCGAGGGAGGTGCCTGAGATGCCCGACTTCGACGTCGTCTCTCTCCCGGAGACCGACCACGTCGAGGAGGGCGACGCGGCGCCCGACTTCACCCGCCCGCTCGTGAACGGCGAGTACTGGGAGGACCGCTCGCTCGCCGACGTCGTCGACGGGCCGACGCTCCTCCTCTTCCACCCGATGGACGGCGCGTTTCAGGGGACGTACCTCTACAACACGGTCGACGACCACGGGTGGAGCGACGAGGTCGACGTCCTCGGCGTCTCGATCTCGACGCCGTACGCCCACAAGCGCCTGCTCGCCGACCGCGGCGACGGCGTCCGCATCTTCTCTGACCCGGGCGCGGGCGTGATCGAGGAGTACGGCCTCGCGCACGACATCGACGGCATGACGGGGGTCACGGAGAGTCGTCCCGCCGTCTTCCTCCTCGACGCCGACCGCACCGTCGAGTACGCGTGGGTCGCGGGCGAACACCCCGCATTCCCCGACGCCGAGGCGATCGACGACGCGGTCGCGAACCTCGTCGACTGATACCCTCGCGCTCCGCGGCCGCGTCGTCTCCCGGCGGGCGTCGGTAGGGGCGGCAACGTCCACTCGTCACGCTTTTTCAACTCGGCACCGAATAGCCGCACGTGACCGCCGATACGAGCGACGACGGACCGGACCGATCCGACGAGCTGCGCGCGGCGGCCGCCGCCGTCGACCGCGGCGACCTCGTCGTCTACCCGACCGAGACGGTGTACGGGCTCGGCGCGGACGCGCTCGATCCCGACGCCGTCGAGCGCGTCTTCGACCTGAAGGGCCGCGACCGGTCGAATCCGCTCTCGCTCGGCGTCGCGAGCGTCGACGACGCCCTCCGCCACACCCGCCCGACGGAGCGGGCGGTGGCGTTCGCCCGGGCGTTCCTCCCGGGGCCGGTGACCGTCGTCGTCGAGCGCGGCGACGGCGTGCCGGACGCGCTCACCGCCGGCCGCGACCGCGTCGGGATCCGCGTGCCGGACCACGACCTCGCGCGGGCGCTCATGGCCGAGACCGGTCCCCTCACGGCGACGAGCGCCAACGTCTCCGGGACCGGCAGCGTCACCGACCTCGGCGACCTCGACGAC
Source organism: Halorubrum sp. C191 (assembly GCF_002727095.1). NCBI lineage: Archaea > Methanobacteriati > Methanobacteriota > Halobacteria > Halobacteriales > Haloferacaceae > Halorubrum > Halorubrum sp. C191. Next base: position 31,367 of record NZ_NHNZ01000177.1, read on the forward strand.
CGGGTCCGCGACGGGGTCGCCGCCGTGATCGACGGCGGCGAGACGCCCGGCACCGAGAGCACGGTCGTCGACCCCGAGGCGGGGACGATCCACCGCCGCGGGGCGATGGCGGGCGCCATCGAGGCGTGGCTGGCGGACCCGCCGGTAGACGGGTAGAAGCGCCGGCGAGAAGCGGTCGGCGCGTTAGACGGAGAGGTCGCCCTTCGCCTTGATCACGTCGAGGTCCCCGGCGTCGACCGTCTCGACGTCGAGCCAGTGGGGGACGTACTCGCGTTTGTCGTAGGCGTCGCGCTCGTCCTCGGTGCCGACGGTACACCATAGCTGGGGCTCGTCCGGGCCGTGCCAGCCCCCCTGGACGTTGATGCCGAAACAGACCAGCTCCTCGCCGTCGTGCTCGATCACCGCGTCCTTCCGGATGTCGGGGTCGCCGCGGATGATGAGGTGTTTCATGTGCCGGCGTTTGCGTGTTCCGGGCTTAATCGCTTCGATACCGCGAATCGACGGGCGTCGGGGGGCAACCGCGAACGTCGATTCCGATCAGCCGGAGTAGTAGTACTCGCCGTCGCGCTTCTGCTGGCTGTCGAGCTGTGAGCCCGGCTTATTGATCCGGGGGCGTCCGGTGCGCTCGTCGCGGCGGAAGGTGATCTCGAGGTCGGCGAGGAACTCGTTCATGCCGTCGCGCATGTCCTGCGGCGGCGCCGCGCGGCCGCGCTCGGCCGGCTCGCCGTCGAACACCATCAGCCGGTCGGCCAGCAGGTCGATCATGTAGATGTCGTGGTCGATCACCATCACCGTCGCGTCGTGGTTCTCGGCGTACCGGCGGATCGCCGTCGTCGCCCGGACGCGCTGCTCCACGTCGAGGTGGGCCGAGGGCTCGTCGAGCAGGTAGAGATCGGCGTCGTCGGAGAGACAGGCCGCGATGGCGACGCGCTGACGTTCCCCGCCAGAGAGGTCCGAGAGGTTCTGCTCCATCACGCGCTCCAACTGGAGGGGCTGGGCGATCTCGGTGTTCCAGTAGGAGGAGCCGAACTCGTCGGTGATCGACGAGAGGAACGCGTCGACCCGCATGTGCTGGTCGATGTCGATGTACTGCGGCTTATAGGAGATGTCGAGCGCGAAGTCGAGCTCGCCCTCGTCGGGCTCCAAGTCACCCGTGAACAGCTGCGCGAGCGTGGACTTCCCGATCCCGTTCGGGCCGACGACGCCCAACACCTCGGAGCGGTTGATCTCGCCGCCCTCGACGCGGAGCTCGAACTCGCCGTCGCCGTACGACTTCCGCAGGTCCGGGTACTCGATCAGCGTCTCGCTCCGGGAGGCGACCCGCGGCGCGTGCTCCTCGAAGGTGATCGCCGACGGGCGGATCCGCATGTTCTCGTTGTCGAGGTACCCCTTCAGGTACTCGTTGATCCCCTTCCGCACCGACTTCGGGTCGGTGATGACCCCGTACGCGCCGGGCTCCCCGTACGCGACGTGGAGGGTGTCGGCGAGGAGGTCGAGGATGGCGAGGTCGTGTTCGACGACGAGCATCGACCGGTCGGCCGCGTCGTCGTCGGCGAGCTCGCGGATGAGCCGGGCGACGATCATCCGCTGGCCGATGTCGAGGTACGGCGTGATCTCGTCGAGGAAGTAGAAGTCGGCGTCACGTGCGAGGCACGCCGCGATGGCGACGCGCTGGAGCTCGCCGCCCGAGATGGAGTCGATGTCCTGGTCCATCACCGGGCGGATGTTGAGGCGGTCGACGAGATCGTCGAGCGCGCCGCGCTCGTCGGTCCGCTCCAGGAGTTCGCGGGTGTTCCCGTCGAACTGGTTCGGGATCTGGTCGACGTACTGCGGCTTGCGCGCGACCGTCACGTCGCCGTCGCGGAGCGATTCGAGGTAGCTCTGGATCCCGGTGCCGCGGAAGCGGTCGAGGACGCGCTCCCAGTCGCCGTCGGCGGCGTGGTCGCCGAGGTTCGGGACCATCTCGCCGGCGAGCGCGTGGACGGCCGTGGACTTCCCGATCCCGTTCGGACCGAGGATACCGGTGACACTGCCCGGCTCCGGCGTGGGGAGGCCGTACAGCGAGAAGGCGTTGTCGCCGTAGCGGTGGACCGGGTCGTCGTCGAGTTCGGAGGGGAGGTTGATGATCTCGATGGCGTCGAACGGGCAGGAGTTGACGCAGATGCCGCACGTCTCGCCGAGACAGATTTCCTCGGAGATGTGGATCTGGTCCGGATCGCCTTCTTCGGCGTCCTCGCCGCGCTCCGTGATACACTCCTTGCCCGTCCGGTTGGGCGGGCAGTCCTTCATACACTCGTAGTTACAGCGGTCGGGCTGACACCGGTCGAGGTCCACGACCGCGATACTGTCGTCCGCCATCTCAGACCCCCAGTTCGACGCCGGACGTCAGGAGGACGGTGTAGCTGATGAACCAGAGGGTGAACGTGAGAAACGCGACGTAGAGGTTGTCTTTGACGCCGAAGTCCCCGACGCCGACCGCTTTAAATATCGGGTACTGCGCGATGACGAACGCCCCGAGCACGAACACCGCGGTCGTGCTCGCGGCGGAGGCCGGATCGGTGCCGACGTAGACGGCCGAAACGACGCCGGCGGCGATCCCGGCGAGACAGCAGATGGTCGTGACGACCACGCCGCGCGCGTGGTCGGAGAGGCCCGAGTCGTCGCTCATGCCTTCGGATCCGCGAGCGCCCGTGAAAAGCCGTTCGTTCCCGCCGCCGGCCGCGACCGCGACGGGAGTACCGCGGGGACATCCGCCGGGTCGGTCCGGCGCGCGTCGCCCCGGCCGAGGCGCGCGCGAGCCGAATCGCTGACTGACTGGTCAGTCCAGCGGGGAGAAATAGGGCCATATTGCCGGTTTGTACCGCGAAAAGCGGCGCATATCTCCGGTATACGGCGGTTCAGCGGCAATGCTCCATCAACATTTATGAGCGTGTGCGGTTTCGAATCGTAACGATGGAAGGAACTCAAACGGAGGGCCTCGACGACCTCCCGCCGAGCGCCAAACTCGTCTTCAAGGTGCTCGAGTACAACGGACCGTTGACCCAGAAGGGGATCGTCCAAGAGTCGATGCTGTCGGCCCGCACCGTCCGGTACGCGCTCGAACGGCTCGAGGGGATCGACGTCGTCGACGAGGACGTCTACTTCGCGGACGCCAGGCAGAACCTCTACAAGCTCACGGAGCCGGCTCAGGAGTTCACCGCCGACGAGAACGAGGCCTCCTGTACGGCCGACTGACGGGATCTTCCGATCGTCGGTGCGGTTCCGATCGCCCCCCTTCTCGCGGCGGCCCGATGCGGTCCCTATGACTCCGGACGCTCCGCGCCACGTGCGCCGCTGACGGCGGTCGCGATCGTGAGGACGACCGCGACCGACAGCGCCGAGGTCGCCGCCAGCACGAACGCCAGCAGGAGGAACCAGACGTCCGGTCCGAAAAGCGGGTACTCGCGCGTGTCGATCACGGGGCCGAGCAGTTCGAGGGTCCTGACGAGGTACAGCAGGACCGCGAGCAGCGCGCCAGCCGCCGCCCCCACTCGGACGTTGCGGTAGAACGACAGCGACTCAAGGAGAACCAGCATCGGGGGCTTCGAACTGTCCTCGCTCACAGGTAGCCGTACGGTCGGCGGCCGCAAAGAGTCATCGGAACGCGACCGAGGCCCCCGGAAGCGGGGGGCGACGAGGCCGATTCGAAGCGGACGGGCGGCCCGTTGACCGAGCCTCGACGACACGGGGAGAGGATATCCTACACGATCGAAACGGACGTATGAAGGCCTGACAGCGTCAGTGACAGTCGTAAAGTGGATCGGCGGGAGAGGAGGCGTATGGCCAAACTGGTGCTGTCCGCGTTCCCGATGATAGACCCGGAGACGTACCGCGAGGTGCTCGCGGACGCGGTCGACGAGCCGGTCGAGATCGAAGTCGCGGAGCTGGGCTCGACCGAGCGGCTGATCGACGCGGCCTCGGGGGCCGACGCTGTCGTCACCGACATCAACACGCCCGTCACGGAGGCGGCGCTCGACGCCACGGACCTCGACGTCGTGGTCCGGTCGGCGGTCGGCGTCGACAACATCGACGTGGAGGCGGCCGCGGAGCGCGGCGTCACCGTCACCCGCGTCCCGGACTACTGTACCGACGAGGTCGCGACGCACTCGGTGACGCTGCTCCTCGCGTGCCTGCGGTCGCTGAAGCCGTACGACGACGCCGTCGCGGGCGGCGGGTGGAGCTGGGAGGCCGGCGCGCCGATCCGGCGCGTGAGCGCGTCGACCATCGGGCTGCTCTCGTTCGGGCCGATCGCGCAGCGCGCCGCCGAGCAGCTCTCCGGGTTCGACGCGGACCTCGTCGCGTACGACCCGTTCGTCGGTGCCGACGAGATGGCCGAGTACGGCGTCGAGGAGGTCGATTTCGAGGCGCTGTTCGACCGGGCCGACCACGTCGGCGTCTACGCCCCCCTGACGGACGCGACCCGGGGAATCGTCGACGCTGACGCGCTGGCGCGCCTCGACGAGGACTCGGTCGTCGTCAACGTGAGTCGCGGTCCGGTCGTCGACGCCGACGCGCTGCTCGACGCCCTGGAGGCGGACGAGATCAAGGCCGCCGGCCTCGACGTGCTCGCCGAGGAACCGCCGGAGGACGACCCACTCGTCGGGCGCGACGACACGGTCGTCACGCCGCACGCGGCGTGGTACAGCGAGGAGGCGAAGGACGACCTCAACCGGAGCGGCGCGGCGGACGTGGCGGCCGTCCTCAACGGCGAGACGCCGGCCGGCCGGGTCGACCCCGACGCGGACTGGCTGTAGTTCGGCGCCGTCGACGGCGCAGGTGCTCCGTCTACAGGCGGTCGAGGGCGTCAAAGTCGTCGTCGTCCGAGTCGCCCGCCTCGTCGAGAACCGGCGAGTCGCTCCCGCCGTCACCGTCGGGGTAGTTCGCGTCGAGCCCCGCGGCCAAGCCGACCCCGAGGTCGTAGGTGTCGCGGACCGTCTGCGCGAGGACGCCGTCGCGGTCGAAGACGACGTAGACGGCGACGAACTCGTACTCCGCGGGGCGCAGCACGAACACCTCCCGCGGGTCGTCGTCGTCCCGCGAGTCGTTCACCCGCGCGACGAGCGGTTCGATCGGGAGCCGCCCGGTTCGGACCTCCTCGAAGGTGTCGCTGCCGGGCGCATCGGCGAAGAGGTAGAGCGCGCCGTTCGGATCGCCGTCGTTCGACCGGGTCGTGATCGAGCCGACGGGCTCGCCGTCCGCGCGGATCTGTCGCCACGTCTCGACGGCCGCCTCGAACATCCCCTCCACGTCGTCGGCGAAGCGGAACCGGGTCTCGCGGACGACCTCGACCTCGCGGAATCGCGCGGAGCCGTCGGTCCACGCCAGCGTCGCGTCGACGACGAAGCCGGGACGGAGCGCGTCGACGGCGTCCGCGAGGTCGCCGTCGTATCCCTCGGCGGTGGCGTACAGCGGGTCGTACCGGTCCGCGGCGTCGGGGTCCGTCGGATCGACCGGCTCGTCGGCGAGTTCGACGAGGACGAACTCCTCGGCGTCGTCGACGCCGCTCCGAGCCGCGTCGTCGTCGATGTCCGGCCGCTGGCGCCGGTCGTGGACGCGGAACCGGCCGCTCGTCGTCGGGTTCATGCCCGAGGGAACGGGTGGCGGGCGGAAAAGACGGTCGGAAGCGGGCGCCGAAACCGGCGTCGGCCGACCGCGGATCCGTGTCGTTATGGGGCGGGCGGCCCAATGAACCGGTAAATGGGGATCCTCGAGGACAAGTCGAACGCCCGGCTCTTCTACAAGTACCTCTCGAAGGTGTACGACCAGATCAACCGCTTCAACTGGAACGAGGAGATGCGCGCCGAGGCGCTCTCGTGGCTGGAGTTCGGCGACGACCCGACGGTGCTCGACGTCGGCTGCGGCACCGGGTTCGGCACCGAGGGACTGTTAGAGCACGCCGACGACGTCCACGGCCTCGACCAGAGCGTCCACCAGATGGAGAAGGCGTTCGAGAAGTTCGGGAAACACGACCGCGTCGACTTCTATCGCGGCGACGCCGAGCGGCTCCCGTTCCGCGACGACGCGTTCGACGTGGTCTGGTCGTCCGGCTCGATCGAGTACTGGCCGAATCCCGTCGAGGGGCTCCGCGAGCTCCGCCGCGTCGCGAAGCCCGGCGGACAGGTGCTCGTCGTCGGTCCGGACTACCCGAACAACCCGATCCTCCAGCGAGTGGCCGACGCGATCATGCTGTTCTACGACGCCGACGAGGCCGACCGGATGTTCGAGGCCGCCGGCTACGAGGAGTACGAACACCACATCCAGCAGGCGACGCCACAGAGTCCGCGAGCGATCACGACCGTCGCTCGCGTTCCCGGCGGCGACGGAACGGACGACGGGTCGGGTTCGACCGCCGCCAACGCGGAACCCTCGGCGCCCGACGCCGAGTGAGAGCGCGGTTCCCGCGTCGCGCTCGCTTCAGCCCGCTTCGACGGACGCCTCCAGCGACGCGACCGGCTGCCCGTCGGCCGTGATGTCGACGGTGACCGTCCGGCCGGGTTCGAGCGTCGGATCGTTGGTGTCCGCGACGCGGAACGTCGCCGTCTCCCCGACGCGCAGCGTGTCGTCGCCGGCGGCGTTGAACGGACCGGTCGGCCCGGGGTGAAACCCGGCGGCCGAAAAGAACGGGAGCGGCGGCTGTTCGTCGAGCGGTTCGCCGTCGATGCTGACGCGGATCGTCACGGCCGAGACGTCGATCGGGTCGCCGCCGCGGTGATCGATCGCGATCCGATCGTCGGTCGCCGACAGCGACAGCACCGCCGACGGCGGCACCGTCGCGCTGGGACCGTCGAGCGCGGCGGCCGCGACGCCGCCGGCCAGCACGACCGTGATCGCGATGAGCAGCACGCCCGCGACGGGCGCCATTCCCCGGCGGCGACGAGCGGCTGGTGGCACGGCGGTCCTGCGGCGGTTCCGTACAAAAGGGTCGGCCCGGGCGGCGGCGAGCGGGGGCGGAAACGCGGGCCGGAACGGGCGGTCCGGACCGGCGGAGACGACCCGGCCGACCGGTCACTCGTCGCCGACCGGCCTCGGGGTCGTCAGGGGTTCGATGTCGTCGAGAACGACGACGTACGGCTCGTCGACGACCGTGATCCGGTACGGCTCGGCGGGCGAGAGCGTCCGAACGACGCCGGCCCCGTCGGTGGTGCCGATCGCCCGACTGTCTCCCCCGCCGACGGACTTCGTGACGGTGACATCGGGAACCGGTTCGCCCGTCTCGTCGTCGAGGACGGTGACGGTCACCGGGCCGCCGGGGTAGGTCCGCTCGACGGTGACGTTGAACCCGTCGCCGGAGGCGGTGACCGGTTCGCTGTCGGGGAACGCCGTCAGGCCGACCCGCTGGTGTTCGACGAACACCTGTTCCGTCCCGCCGCTGACGAACGTCTGGAGGGTGCCGAACTCGTGCGGGATCGTGATACGCTGGACCGAGCCCGCGCCGAACGCGTCGGGCTGGCGGAGCGCGGCCGTCTCAGGGTAGGCCGCCTCGGTCATCTCGATGGCCGCGTCGTTCGAGATGTCGCTGCCGCCGCGGTCCCAGCGGCCCGTGCGGAAGACCTCGCGAACGTACTCGTCCTCGACGACGGTCGCGAGCACGACGGCGCCCTGGCTCGACGCGACGTAGATGTCGCTCGGGGCGGACTGCCCGCGGGCGATGGCGAGGGCGCGGTCGCGGACCGGCCCCTCGTACACCTGTAGCGCCACCTGAAGCTCGTCGAGCCGACCGGGAGAGCTGAAGTCCTCCGTCGCGTCGGCGAGCGCGTCGATCGCGTCGAGCCGCTCGTCGTACTCCTTAGCGGTCGCCGCCACACGGACGAGTTCGTCGAGCAGTTCGCGGTCGGTGATCTCGCCGTCGGCGTGCGAGCTGAAGGCCTCCGACTGGCGGCTGTACAGCGCCACCTCGGCGCGCTCGACGCGGTTGATCTCCGCGAGGATCTGCTGTTGGCGCTCGACGTTCGTCTCGGTGCGCTCGATCCGGTCGACGACGGCCGCCGTCTCGAAGGCGGCGTCGGCGTCGGCGGTCGCGAACCCGAGCGACGATCCGAGGTCGGGGCCCCGGGTGGACGTGCTGACGCGCGTCGCCGCGCCCGACGGCGTCGAGAGCGTCCGGAGCGTGAGGTTCGCCGTTTCGATCTGCGGCGCGAGTTGGCTGGGGGTCGACGGGGAATCCACCGAGGAGGCGAGATCGACGGACCGTGACGGGGATGTGGAGGGCGAGACGGGATCAACGGACTGCGCCGGGCCGGAAGGCGGGACGGAGGCGGCGGGCCGCGCCGGCTCTGAGGCGGGCGAAGCGCCGTCGGAGGCGACGACGTCGGGGCCGGCGACGCCGGCGACCGGCGCCACGAGCAGCAGGACCGCGACCGCGGCGATCGGGAGGGCTCTCATCGTCTGCTGGTTCGCCCCGCGATACAAAAAATCCACCCACTGCGGTCGGTCACCGGCGCCGTGCGGGTCGGTGTCGCGGTCGACGGCGCGTCCGGCCGCGGACGTGAGTGGGAGTTCGACCGCGTTTCCCGTCGAAAAACAGCGTATGGAAAGCGTTTTGCCCGGCGCGCGAGTGGCCGGAGACGTATGCGGAACCCCGCCCTGCGCGCGTTCTTGGTCGCGATCGTCGCGCTCGCGTTGCTCGCGAGCGCCGGCGGCGCGGTCACCGGCGCGACGACGGCCCCCTCTCCCCTCGACGCGGAGGTCGCCCCGAACCACGCCGGGCCGCTCGACGGCTCGACCGACGTTCGGGGGTCTCTCGGCGGGGAATCAGCGGTTCGCCAACAGACCGACGACGCGATCACCTCGCCGTCGACGACCCGTATCCGACTCGCGTTGAACCCGGACCGGAGCGCCGACTGGACCGTCGCGGTGCGGTACTCGCTGGCCGACGAGAACGAGACCGACGTGTTCCGCACGGCCGGCGAGCGCTTCCGCGGCGGCGAGATCGGGCCGAACGCCGCGCTGTTCGAGGGATTCCGTCGGGAGGCGAGCCGCACCGTCGACCGGTCGATGTCTATCGAGGGCGTCGAGCGGGAGGTCGAGGTGTACGAGGACCCGAGCGAGTTCGACGTCGCCACCGAAGACGCCGTCGCCGTCGGTGAGTTCCGCCTGCGGTTCACCTGGACCGAGTTCCTCGCACAGGACGGCGAGAGCCTGATCCTCGGGGACGCGCTGACGACGCCGGGCAACGAGACGTGGCTGCGTAGCCTCGAGGCGAGCCAGACCCTGGAGGTGGCGACGCCGGAGGGGTACGCCGTCACCGGAACGCCGAGCACCGCCGTGACGCAGCTCTCCGACGGCGACGTGATAATCGAGGGCCCCCAGACGTTCGAGAGCGGCGACCCGGTACGGATCGTGTACGAGCCCGCCGGGGCGGGCGCTCCGTGGGGAATGCTGGCGGCCGCGATACTGCTCGGGGCCACGCTCATCGCCGGCAGCGTCGTCGGGTACCGCCGGATCACCGCCGAGGAGGACGTCTCGGACGAGTCAGCCGCGACCTCCGAGACCGCGGACCCCGGCGGCGCCGACCGGAAGCCGATCGGTGCCGGCGACGGCGGTCCGGAAGACGACGGTTCGGGGGACGACCCCGGCGATTCCGTCGGAAAGGGGGAGGACGGCGACGACGGGCCGGACCTCTCGCTGCTCTCGGACGAGGAACGCGTCGAGCGGCTCCTCGACGAGAACGGCGGCCGGATGCGGCAGGCAGACATCGTCGCCGAGACCGGGTGGTCGGACGCGAAGGTCTCGCAGTTGCTCTCGGCGATGGCCGACGAGGGGCGCGTCGAGAAGCTCCGACTCGGCCGCGAGAACCTCATTTCGCTGCCCGACGGCGAGGACGAGACGGGCGGCGACGGCGAGGAGTAGGCGGAAGCGGCGACACCGAGGAGACAGCGACGGCGGCGACAGCGCCCGTTCGAGCGCCGAGCGCTGACCCGCGGAAGCGGAAACCGCCGGTCCGTCCTCGCCCGTTCCGAAAACCATTACAGGGCGAGCGACCGAGTAACGATCATGAAGGTTCTGGTGACCGTCAAGGAGGTCGCGGAGGCGGACGACGACTTCGCGATCGAGGGGACCGACATCGCCGAGTCCGATCTCGAGTACGATCTCAACGAGTGGGACGACTACGCCGTCGAGGCGGCGGTCCAGCTGGCCGAGGCCGGGATCGCGGACGAGGTCGTGACCGTCACCGTCGGGCCGGAGCGCTCGGAGGAGACAATCCGGATGGCGCTCGCGAAGGGCGCCGACCGCGCGGTCCGCGTCTGGGACGACGCGCTGGACGGCGGGTTCGCCGACGTCGCCTCGAAGGTCGAGCTGTTCGAGGCGGTCGTCGCGGAGGAGGAGCCGGACCTGATCCTCGGGGGGGTCCAGGCGGCCGACACCGGGTTCGGCGCGACCGGCGTCGCGCTCGCGGAGCGGATCGGCTTCGAGCACGCCGCGGTCGTCAACGACCTCGACGTCGACGCGGACGCGGGGGTGGCCCACGTCCACCGCGAGCTGGAGGGCGGGGTCGAGGAGCTGACCGACGTCGACCTCCCGGCGGTGTTGACCGTCCAGACCGGGCTCAACGAGCCGCGGTACGCGAGCCTCCGCGGGATCCGGCAGGCACAGCGGAAGGAGATAGCGGTGAAGGCGCTGTCCGACCTCGGGCTGACGGCCGAGGACGTCGAGAGCGCGCTGACGCTCACCTCGATGTACGAGCCGGAGAGCGAGTCGGACGCGGAGATCATCGAGGGGGACGCCGGGGAGTCCGCGGGTCGCCTTGCCGAGGTCCTCCGTGACAAGGGGGTGAGCGCGTAATGAGCGTGCTCGTCGCCGCCGAACACCGCCGGGGAGAGCTCCGCGACGTCTCGTACGAGGCGATCACCGCCGGCCGAGAGCTCGCCGACGCGCGGGGAGTCGACCTCCACGTGGCGGTCGTCGCGGGCGACGTCGACGCCTTCGCGGAGGAGCTGAACCGCGAGGGGGTCGACGCGATCCACGCCGTCGCCGACGGCGAGGAGTTCGACCACAACGCCTACCGAGCGGCGGCCTCGACGCTGGCCGACCGCGTCGACGCCGGGGCGGTGGTGCTGCCGAACTCCGTCAACGGGCTCGACTACGCGCCCGCCCTCGCCGAGAGCCTCGGCGTCCCGCTGGTGACCGACGCGGTCGGGATCGAGTACGACGACGGGCTCACCGTCACCCGCGAGATGTACGGCTCGAAGGTCGAGACGACGGTCGACGTCGAGGGCGACCGGTTCGTCCTCACGGTCCGGGGCGGTGAGTGGCCGCCCGCGGAGGGCGTCGGAGACGCGACGGTCGAGACGGCCGACATCGACCTCCCCGAGTCGGGAGCCCGCGTCACCGGCTTCGAGGAGGTCGGCGGCGGCGACGTCGACATCGCGGACGCCGACGTGCTCGTCTCGGTCGGCCGCGGCATCGAGGAGGAGGAGAACATCGAGCTCATCGAGGACCTCGCGGACGCGCTCGGCGCGACGCTGTCCGCCTCTCGACCGATCGTCGACAACGGTTGGCTGCCGAAGAACCGGCAGGTCGGACAGAGTGGGAAGGTCGTCACGCCGGACGTGTACATCGCGGTCGGCATCTCCGGCGCGGTCCAGCACGTCGCCGGCATGAAAGGGTCGGACACGATCGTCGCGATCAACACCGACCCGAACGCGCCGATATTCGACATCGCCGACTACGGGATCGTCGGCGACCTCTTCGACGTGGTGCCCGAACTCATCGACGAGTTCGCGTAGGCGGACCCCGGAGCCGGCGGCAACGCTCTTGTATCGCGGCGGAGTACCGAACGTTCTGACGGCGTTCGCCGTCTCGTCACGATGATCCCGATCCGCACCAGCGTTCCGACCGTCGACGAAGCGGAGGCGCTGCTCGCCGGAGTCCGACGGACAGTCGACATCGAGGCGGACGGCGCGGCCGCGGCCCTAGCCGATGAGGAGCCGGATCTGGGCCTCCTCGAGATCGTCTCGGGCCCGTTCGCGTCCGTCGCCGATGTCGACGAGCGGCTGGCGCGGACCGAGTCGTACCTCCGCGAGCGCGGCGACCGGCGCGCGGTGTTTCTCACGGTGTACAGCCGGATGACGGCGACCGTCCGGACCGCGATCGACGACGGCGCGTTCGTCGACCCGGAGTGGGCCGCGTCGTACCTCGTCGCCTTCGCGGAGCGCTACCGCCGGGCGCTGGCGGCGTTCGAGCGCCGCGCGTTCGAGTCGCTCCCGCGACCGTGGCTGATCGCCTTCACCGCCGCGGTCCGCGGCGAGTCGCTCGTCGCGCAGGACGCCCTGCTCGCGATCAACGCGCACATCACCTACGACCTCACGTACACGCTCGGTGCGGTCGAAATCGACCCGGACCGCGATGTCAAGCGCGAGGACCACGACCGCATAAACGCGATCCTCGCCCGGCTCGTCCAGACCGTACAGGACGTCCTCGTCGAGGCGTACGCTGCGGTCGGGATCGCCGGGGTCGACCGGCTGCTCGATCCCCTCGACGACCGGTTGGCCCTGCTCGGCCTGAAGGGCGCTCGGGAGTTCGCCTGGCGGAACGCCGTGTTACGCGCCGACCTCCCGGCGTGGCTCGGGGAGCGATACGTTGACTGGCGCGCCGAGACCGTCGCGACTGGCGCCGCGGCGGCCGTCCTCGCGCCGGATGTAGACGCCGACGCGACGGGGCGCCTGCGAGAGGCGGAGGACGGCGGCGACGCGGCGAGCGCGTTCCGCGAGGCGGTCCGACGGCGGATGTAGCGACGAGAGAAACACTGATGACGGTCCTCGCGGATATGACGACTATGCCACATATCCGGGGGACGGTCCACGGCGTCGCCGCGATGGTGACCCTCGTCGTCGGGTCGATGCTGACGGACGCGATCCGCGAGGAGTACGAGCTGTTCGCGCAGATCGCGGCGACGACGACGCACCTGCTCATCGACGTCGCGGAACTGCCGGTGTCGCGAGAGATCGCGGCGGTGGTCGTCCCCGTCGGCGTGTTGATGGGAGTCTGGGTGTTCGCGTACGAGCTCCAGCGGCTGATGCGGGCGGAGTGAGAGCCCGGTCTCGGTTCGTTTATCACCCCGCCGACCCTCAGATCGGGCAATGAGCGAGGCCGACGAGCAGCCGGCTGCGACCGCGACGGGCCGGGAGATCTGGATCGAGAAGTACCGGCCGCAGACGCTCGACGACATCCACGGGCAATCGGAGATCGTCGAGCGGCTCCAGAGCTACATCGCGCAGGACGACGTGCCGCACCTGCTCTTCTCGGGGCCCGCGGGCGTCGGGAAGACGACCGCGGCCACCGCCATCGCCCGCGAGATCTACGGCGAGGACAACTGGCGCGGCAACTTCCTCGAACTGAACGCCTCCGACCAACGCGGCATCGACGTCGTCCGCGACCGGATCAAGGGGTTCGCGCGCTCGTCGTTCGGCGGCGACTTCCGGATCGTGTTCCTCGACGAGTCCGACAGCCTTACAGATGATGCACAGGCGGCGCTCCGCCGCACGATGGAGCAGTTCTCCGACAACACCCGGTTTATCCTCTCGTGTAACTACTCGTCGAAGATCATCGACCCGATCCAGTCGCGCTGCGCCGTCTTCCGGTTCTCGCCGCTGTCGGACGAGGCGGTCGGCGGGATGGTCCGCGAGATCGCGTCCGCGGAGTCGATCGAGGTGACCGACGCCGGAGTCGACGCCTTGGTGTACGCAGCCGACGGCGACATGCGCCGCGCGATCAACTCGCTTCAGGCGGCGGCGACGACGGGCGCCG
>NZ_NHNZ01000017.1:0-47484 GCF_002727095.1 Halorubrum sp. C191
ATCAACTCTCGATTCCAAAACTGAGTAATTATTTCTAGCAACTACTATAATATCCTTCCTAAGCGGCGCTAAGGCAAGCAGGACAGCACCAAATGTGCCGGGGAGGTTGACTATAGCCACCTGAATTTGAATCGTACTCACTGCCGATACAAACAAAGCCATACTCAGAAGCCCAATTAACATCACAACCCATAGATAGATTCGCCAGAGCACCATCTTCCTCACTTCGCCTTCGTCCACGTATCCGGTCTTCTGTTCAATATAATACACCGTATCTTTCCAGGATTCAGCCAAGTCACACAACATGGTTTTTGTTCAAATCCGGAGTTTGTAGACTTCCTGACGATACTGATCCTCTATGTCCTCATACCATGCGTGGATGTAGGAATCGATAGCGTCCCGGGTCGACCGAATCTTCCCACCGCTCTGTCGGTCGCCACGAAGGTACTTAATCAGGTCGCGCGGCCACTCCCGTTCGATCCTGAACCACGTCGTGAAGTAGTGTCGCCCGTAGTGGGACGACACGCCCCGGTAGCGTTTGTTCGGGCCGTATTCCGGCCTAAAGTACTTCTTCCAGACGTCGTTGATATTGTCCTGGTCCAATTTCTTCCCGCCCGACTTCGACAGGAACAGCCACGGACGCCCGTTGTCCGGGCGACACAAGAGGTACTGAAGCAGGACACGGCGTAGTTCGTCGTCTAGTGGTAGGACCCGCGGGCGCTTCGACTTGTTTCGCTTCCGGTCGTGTGGGATGTAGACGGCGTTTGGTCTACCTTTTATGACTGGGTGAGTCCCTAGGTCGTTATAGTGGTCTTGAACTTCGGAGTTGGTGATGTGGATTTCACTGAGTTTGATGTTCGACGCTTCTGATGCCCGTATTCCCAGCTTGATTTGGGTGACTATCAGCGCTCGGTCGCGAATATGCTTGACATCATCGCGGATGATATCCCGAAGCCCATCGACTGGGATTGGGCGTGGGTCCTTTGGGTCGTCACCGTTCAGATCAATTTTCCCCTTCGCGGCATCGAACGGGTTGAAATCTGTAGGATGGGGGAAGGCAGGCTCGTTTTGGAAATACTGAAACACTTGGCTGAGCGTTCTCAGTTTTGCTGAAACCGTGTCTTTTGCGTTGTTTCGGTCATCCAAGTAATGGGTAGCGAAGTCGATAACGTGGCGCGTCGTCGGGGCTGCTGGATGGCGATCATATTGTTCATTCATAAACTCGATCCACTGGTCGATCCGTCGTTTCTTCGTTTCTACTGTCCCGTCGGAGTAGTTTTGACTGTAGACCTGTTCTTCTAACCACAGATCAAACGGGTCTACCTCTAGATGCTTGAATTGGGTGTCGTACTCTGCTAATGGATCCGTTGTCCGTCCGAACGCTTCGGCAATGGTTTCATGCGTTCTCTGATTGTCTTTCATTTTCGATCTTCGTAACCAGGTTTATAATCAGTCTGCCAGTACCACGTTTCTCGGGTAACACCCTCAGCGTGTGCCGCTAATAAGACTGGATTGTAGACGTGAGGGTAATCGACATGATGTACCAGCCAGTTGAAGAACGTCTTCAGAGGCGACAGATGCTGGTAGTAAACCGTATTTAAAGTCCGCTCTGTGACCTTTACCGAGTATCCGCCATCTCTGATATGTGTTAAATATGCTTCAATATTGTCTGGATGTGGGAGAGCATGATGCCGTCCAATTTCCTCCCGCATGAATTTCTTGAAGCGATCACCACACGGGTACCACGAGTTCTTCTTTGTTGACTCAGCTAAATCGCCACGGGTCGCTAAATAGCGCTCCCATGTGTCGTTACCTTGGAATTCGGCCTCATAGCTCTTGAGCCGATAACGATCTGGGACATTATCAATTGAACTGTAGACTCCGAGCCAATACTCCACGTCCCGTTCTCCGGGCGCATCGTCAGATCGTTCCGGCCAGTCAGGGTAGCTATCCTTCCGTGGCATTATTCACGCTCTGTTTCAATCGGGTAATAGCCATTCTCGGTACGCTGAATCGTATCTCCTTCTAGGTCGTCTAAGTGGGATGTAACCCGCTGAGGTACCGTGTCAATGAGATGTTGGATAATTTCGTCGTACGTCGCTCCAGGATTGTTTTGGACATACCTCTTGATTATCTGCCGCTCTCCCTGATACACGATATCTTCTAGCTCCTGTATCCTTCCCCTAGTACGATCAAGTTCCGCTTTCAGCTCGTTACGCTGTTCTCGAACTTCCTGCTTCGTCGTGTCCGGATTAACCGTTGGCTCAAACTTTTTCAATCCAGCTTCAACCATTGACTCGATGAACTCTGACATCGACATCCCCAAATCGTCAGCTCGGTTCTGCCACCGTTGATATTGGTCTTCGGTGGGATATGTCGCAGTGTGACGGCTGTCACTCATTATTGGCCACCTGACGCAGTACTGTCATCATCTTACCTCCGTGTTCTGACCGCTATTGATGACAGGAACCGTTTCTTTCAGCGACTCCCCTTCATCATCAGCTGACGGTGAATTACTGTGGAGCCTGCTGGAGGCTGCCTCCAATACAGATCTGTCTGTTACTTTCTCTATATCAACCCGAAGTCGTAGTTTTCCCTCTCGGTTTGCGAGGTTGAACCCTCTCGCTTCATCAGCTAGTCGGATTAGTTCTCGAGAATGCGAATCCGATGGTTCGCGATCGAATATCTCTCGCTTCACCTTCTGAACGTTTGCCTGGTATTTCCCGTTGCTCGCCAAGGATCGACTTGCCAATACGACCTGAAGGCCATGGACCTTCTCTCCCCGTGTCAGATCATCGTACGGTTTTCGATCAATAGCAGGTGCATTAGGGTCAACTCCAAGTTTTCGTACAGTTGCCTCAGGGATGTATAGCTCCGAATTGTTTGGATGCTTGACAGCGTTTCGACGAGCCAGAACCTTCTCGGTATAGTCACGTATCGTTGGAGGGCTATCTCCAACGACACTGCGAATAGCATCTTCTAACTCAGATCTAGTGAACTGGTCACCGAGATGATTACAGATCGCGATCGTACGCTTCTGCCGAGTGTTCAGTTTGTCATCCTCTGACATCTCAGCTAGTAGAGACTCTGCGTCGTCAACAACACGGTTTAATTTATTTAGTAGCCGTTGAGGGCGATCCGCCATCCGATGTTGTCGGAGTGCTCGGGCTAAGACGAGCCCCAGTCGATCCTCAGTTGTTTGGTTCACGAACTCTGCGAAGTCATTTTTCACCTGAGCATCAACTCGATGAGATACTCTAGTTGTATCCTCATCCTCAGGACTGGTTGAGGCAATTTTTTTCTCGGGGCTGTCTTCAACTGTCCGACCCGCTGCACGGACAAGCCGATTAACCCTCTTCTCGATGGGTGCTAGCCCGTCAAGATCAGCCCACTCCCGCATGGCTTGTTCGACTTCTCGAGAGACGTACCGCTCATTATCCCCGTACTCACAGTAAACAAACTCAACAAATGACTCCCACTCTGCTGATGGGACGCGCCAATCAATTTTCGCACGGGACATCACGCCCACCACTCCAGACGATTATAGTCCCACCAGATTGGTGTGACTCGTTTCTCTATACTATGACTACTTACACCGATCTGGGGGCAGACAAGGGGAAGAAGTCGATCCTCCTTGATTGTCCACAGCTGGCTAGGTCGTCGGTATTCCCAATTAAACGCTCTAACTCGACTTATCTTCGAAATTTTGGTTTGGGTACCCCTCTGTTGCTCCCCATCCTTACAACAAAAACGAATCCAACTCTTCGCCAGAAGCATTACTTTCTCGCCTCCTCAGAAGAGCAAATCTGAAGATCTCCATCTTTGACGAAGATCTCTACGGCTTCAGCATTGCCAATTCCAACTCCAATCGCGTCTAATTCATCCGCGTTCAACCAGATGGCTACACCCAATGGATTTCCAGACGAGTCTTGAGTAACATTCGCAGTACGCTTTTGCGACGTTGAACACGTCAACTGGAGTCCATCGTTCTTATCGCTAATTCTTTGACTTTGCGAGTCTTTCGTCCGTTGGGGATTCAATTCCCCGCAGGTGGCGTCGTTCATGAGGTGGTCTCTGACGCCGCCGTATGGGAATCCGCTGCAACGGATTCCCTTCATCACTAACCAAGACTCTCAGTACTGACCGGCACCCGGCGGCGACTGTATATATACAGGCAAGCACTATAAATACAACGATCGGAATACATTACAGCGCTGATTCTATAGTACAGGATATGTTACCACGGAGATCTGGATCTTGGATGGTAATCTGGGATGATAGAATACTTGAGGTTTTGGCTAGAGAAGGCCCAAAAGCCCCAAAAGAACTATCAGAACGCGATTATATCCACAGTAGTCCATCAAATATCTCCCGACGACTTTCTCTTATGAGTGATCATGATCTTGTTGATCCAGTCGGGAACGGGGTCTACCAGATTACACGTGAAGGAAGGTTATATCTCGTTGGCGGATACGATACGGAAATCGATGAAAAAACGCGTGAGATAGAGGGTGAGGGGATCTACGGTAAAGATCTGGTAAAAATATACGTGGATGAATTGCAAGAGTCTCTTTTTTCGTTTCTTTGATAAATATTCAATATATGCGTAGAATATAGTTCTCAACACAGTTTCTTGACAGAGGTTCTATCTTGTTAACTCCACAGAAACCATGGAATAGACTCCCATCTCTGAGGCTACGACTCTCCAGGTAAGTAGTAGAAAGCAGCAGGATTGTAATCTTCACTCTGACTGTCTTCCTTGCTATCAAGGCGAGAAGATAGCAAGGCTCCAACACCGATTTTGCCCGACTTACCACGATCTTTAGTAAATGTCTAGGCCGAGCGAATAGCCTCCTGTGTTACAGCAAATTCGCGCTGGGGAACAAAGCCCAAATTAGCTGTTCGCTGTCTATCCTCAGAGAATCTCACAAAATGCTCTCGATTCTTATTCCCGCTAAATAGGTGCCCACTTTGACTCTGTTCTGTCGCGACAAGGACTCCTGATGGTAAGTCTTTGGAGAAACCTTTGTCATAGTCCGGAGGATCGGATTTCATTCGTTCCCAGATATTAACGGCCTTGCGAAAGGTCTCACGTATCTTCTCGCTGTTCCCCTTTCCGTGGACCACACATAGCGCATAGAGTTCTTCCGTATCGTCGATCAGCATATCTGGAGCAGGCTGCCCTACCGGGGTAAATGAGGGATATCTATCAGTATTCTGTCGCCAGTAGATATCTACTTGATCATCAGAAACCCAGCGGCTAATATCTGCCATGACCCTTTCTTTGCCCTGTAACTCATCAACGCCATCACAGAAATTGGCCAGTTCCTTTATATTGTCCATGATAACTGGTTGTATGTGGTCAAATTAAAATCTTTGTCTAATTTATAATCATATGCCAATTTCCTTGTTAGTGCTCATCGTATTCTAAGTTTCAGTAAATATATAGCTATCTGGCAAAAGAATTAAAATGTTTTAGACGCTTATGCCGTCTAAGATCATATGGAGACAAAGTTCATCGTCGTAGTGGATCTGGAGGGAACCGCATGACAAATAGTGAAGAAAATTCAGATCAGTTTATCGACCAATTCTCATCTGGTGTTTCTGTTGAGTCACACAATACAGATGGGAATAGCGAGAAACAGACTGATAATACGCCTACTAGCAGAAAAGAAACCGAAGATACCGATACGAATAGCCAAGATCAGGACAGAGATTTAGATAAATCCGATTCTATTGGCTCTGAAGAATCTATCAAGAACCGTGAGAGCGTTTTAATGTATCTTCCAAGTGACATCCGACGCGAACTCGACATCCAGTTTGACGAATTAAATGTAAAACACAAGCGCCAGCACGGTGAGGGACTTGAGAAGAATCGCGATTACTATCCAGCTGTGATTCAGGCAGGATTAACCGGCAAAGATCTAGAAGACATCTTGGACGTCTAGGATACAGTTCTATCGCCTACAACTGAATTTTGTCGTCACAGCTTGGATCCATTGTGACTGGATATGATCGATTTATTACTTAAACAGTGTAAAATATTTCTGGAAGGTCTGTAATCTGCTTTCTGAACCTCTGTAAATCAGCTGTTCAACTACGAAAACCGCCGAAATTCTGAGTAAAGGCTGTACGGACATCTATGGGGGTTATTTCGCTGTTTGAGGCCTAAAATCCGTAGATATCGGCAGATTAGACAACTCCGTAAAATCCAGAGTAAGTAATATAATAGAATAGAACAGGGAGTCTGAACGTCTGCGGGGAATTCCAAGCGGAGCGTATGATAATATCTTGATATACGATGGTATCTCGATTGCTGGTAAGGATCAGAACAAAGCATGGAGCGGGAACAGTCAGCGGTATCGGAGTTCTCTAACTCACGGCGAGTTTGCTTAGAGTGGTTTGGATTGGGTAGGTCGGCTCCAAGTCTCTTCAACATCTTATCTTGTTTTGCTGTCGCAGAACTCGATGGTCTTGGGAGGTGATGTCAAACGGGTCGCTTCAGTATGGCGTCGTGGCTCTGTCCAGTGTGGAAGTACATCTGTAGAACACATCACTCTCACCGATTCGAGAGTTGATGAGTGCCGGAGTCGTTTGCTAGTGGTGGTTGTGAGTTCAAGCCCAACTAGGGGGACTCAGAGTCGGTCTTATACCGTTCGATAACCCGTTCATACTCAGCCTCTCCTTGTTGGAAGAACTGTTCTGCAACCCGGAGAGCTCGTTCATCACCGTCTGCTGCTGCTTTAGTAACAACAGTCCAGCGCTCGTCAGAGGCAGTAAATCGGTAGGGTTGCTCGGTATGATCCACTAGTGCGTTTAAAACTATCATCGCCTCACAGGCTGACTCTTTGCCTCCATCTTCCACTTCAGTAGCTAGGAACTCCAAAACACGGCGAGAATGGAGTGTATCTGTCATTGCGGGTGCGGTCTCAACGAGTAGTTCAACTACGTCATCAAATGACGCAGTTGGTGGTGTATTCGCCAAAACGTCCGCGTACTGTCCAAGAGCGGTCGGAGGAGTATCTTCTATCGCTTCTAAGCGTCCAGTCCAGAATGCCATTATCCGTTCCCAGTACTGGTGTTCAGTCTCAGGCGACTTCGCGTTCGATAGTATATCAGAGAACGTATCAGCGAATACACGATCCGCGGAAGCTGGATCCTCTGCTGACAAGTCAGAAGGGTCAACAGCCAAAACAGACTGGATGAGATTATCGGTCAAATCGAGGCAGGATTCAGCGTAGGCACAGGCCAGGTGTGAACAAAGGGGTTCGAAGGCTCGCGCATCGTATGTTGCTTGGGTCGGGATCGATCCCGGAGCCCCGTAGAGCTTAGTCGATGACGATTCTGATTCATCGTCGGATTCCACATCAGCATTCGTATCCTGATTTTTGAGATCGTCTGTAACGGACCGCTTGTGGATATCTATGGCATGGTCATACTTCGATCGAAGCATTTCAAACAAGCTGGGACGGAGTTGCCGGGTTGTAAGGTATCCTTCCCAAACCGCGGTGAATCTCGAAAGCTCTTCTCTGCTCTCTCCCTCTGGAAGCAGCGTATCGAGGTTGGATGTGACGAACGACTCGTTCAACGCATACAGGGTCGTGAGTTGTTTTCCGATAGCAAACCGAACCGGACGAGCAGGATCCGTTCGAAGATCCACGAGGCGGTCCCAGAGATCTTGATGATTTTGGCTGTCTTCTTCTCCATGAAGGACTCGAAGAAAGTGTGAGGTAGCGACAACAGTCGTCGCTCGAACCCCATCAACGTACACAGCGCGTTCGTTTCCGATGGAACGGTTCCAAGATTCGGTTGATTCTTCGGGGTCTGGATCAGCAAGTAGCGCTGTAAGTACAGTCGCTAAGTCGGTTTGAAACTCAGCAACCGGTAGTGTACTGCGTTTGTGACCAACGATTGTTTGGAGGAGTTCTGCTACACTTTGGCGACTGTCTCGTGGCCATGTAGTTTCAAGCGAGTCGGAATCGCAAAACGCTACTAGGCCTTCAACGACTGGTTCCCAATTATGGATCGTCGTGTCTTCGTAATCTCTGTTGATAATGAGTGATTGAAGTGCTGCGACAAATCTGTCGACGAAGACTTCGTCTCCCGTCTCGACCAGTTTTGGGAATAACGGAAGGTGCGTGTTTGGAGAGTCACAAACCCGGTCGTAAACCTCCTCTTCAAGTCTATCCCGAGTCCCGGCGGTGAATGAATCTGGTTCTGTCTCAGGCTGGTATTGTCTGGCGTACTCAATACAGGCTGTAACGAACTCCTCAGCGTCAAGTTCGACAACGTCATGCGTCGCTTCGTCTTGCTCGTCTCCAATTGACACCGGGAGACGATAGCCAGAGCCTGGACTGTACTCGATGTGGCCGTGGCGATCAATCAGCTGTTCGACCGTAGATCGATAGGGGTCCTCGATTTGGTCTCGAACTTGGTAGAGTCGGCGGAGCTGCCAGCGCTCAACACGGGTGCGGACCTCGCGATCCAGTTCATCACCGGGTTCGATATCGGGGTGATCACTAATTCTCTCTCGGATCGCATCCTCGTCTGGGCCGTCCATAATTCGCTTCAGTAGTGTTGCCTGTTCGTCAGCAGATAATACTTCGAACCCTTCGCGGAGGAGCGTGATGAACTCGGTCGTAATTGTATCGTCATCGATGTTCGACGGTTCTGTCAAAACTTCACGGACTTCATGTTTGGACTCCTGAGGTACAGATGCGAGTACAGCCAGCGCGGTTCGCCTGAATACACCACCCTCCGTTCGGTACGCCTGAAGATATTCGCGTGCAGGTATCGGATCCGTTGTGAGGAGATGTGCGAGCGATGATTCTAATGCCCTGAGCAGAGCGACCTCAACACGGGTCGGATTTGCCACGATTAGTGCTGTCTGTCTCCGCATTGCCTGCTCGGGAGCTACATCACCAACGTAGTCTGTCGCTAAATAATCCAAACAGGTCCGTAAGTTCTCGTCTAAGATAGACACGAGAGACGAACCGCAGGTCTCGACCAGTTCCTCACCTCGCTCGTCGAATAGCGAATGTAGTGTCTGTGGCCTTATGCGGCTCCCAATAGTTACGCTGATACTAGTGTTGCCTGCGAGTTCCCGTTCCTCTGCTTCCTTCCCTGTCGGTTCAGTCAAAATCGTTATCAATTCTCGCGCAGCGTCGGCACAACCCATGGACAACAGTTCTTCGATCAAATTGCGTAGGTCTCGTCCTAGCCGGTGAACCGTATCAGATTCTACGGACGGAAGTTGCTCAACTAGGTAGTCTGTAAATTCAACGAGGTGTTGCTCGTTGAGTACTTCAGTCACCGAAAGGTATGCTCGAAGATGGCTTCGAGATGGTGGTTTGTCAACATTGACTGCCTCAATGAAGAGATCAGGGTTTTCATCAGCAAGCTCCGCGACGTAGTTAGCGGCGAACTGTCCGGAACTACTCAGTCGCTGTTTATCGACAAGATAGCGCACCCAGTCCGGTGAGGTAAGATCGCGGTAGAATTCACGGGCAAGTGCCCTATCTGTTTGGAGGGTATCGACAATGGCCGTGACTGTTTCTCTAGGTAAGCGGCTCGGGCCGAGATCGCGGGCTGACGCGGCAAGGACGTAGCGAGCGTAGAACCCGAGCGGTGAGTCTGATCCAAGGCCGTTGCGGATGAACGATGTACACCTAGCAGAGTCTTCGCTGTAAAACTGTAACAGCCAGTCGAAGACATCGGCAGCAATGCGTTCATCAACACCGTCTGCAAGGATATCCTCGACGCTCCAGCCCCGTTCATTGGCGTCCCGCGCATAGAAGTATGACTGGAGTTGGTCGTGTCGGAACTGATAGGTTCGTTTCCAATCTTCGGTAATCGTTCCACGGCTGATTAATCGTTGGTCACCTCGGTTTCGATCGTCGATCGTGAAGGTACTAGTACCATCTCGGAGCGAGGTTCTTGCGTGGGAAACTGCGCGCTCGACAGGACTGTCCTCCCAAGTTTGGGGGACAGCCCCATTTGTACGACTTCCCTCTCGATCTAGTGAGTCATGATAAGCGTTCCAAAGTGCGACTTGCGAGGAAATCGTATTTGTATCGAAATCATCCGCTGAGACATACACGTCTGCCAAGAGCGAGAGGTTCAGTAAGCTCTGGGATAACTCTATGACCTCCTGTGTCTGTTCACCTTCATCGATTCCGATGTTCGTGAGGAGTGACTGTACCTGTGACTCTGAAAGGGGCTCTAGCGTAACCTTCTGGAAGGTGTCAGCTTCTGCTAACCGTTCGTAAACTGGTTGCTCGAGGTCCCAGTGACGACAGGCACAAATGACTGTGAGCCCATCAACCTCAGCCAGATCCAGCAGGAGATTTCGAAAAACGGTCGCAACTGGCTCAGTTCGAACATTGTCAAGTTGATCAACTAGGAGCGTACACTGGTCGTACTGAGTGGCGAGTTCGCCGAATACGTCACGGAGACTTGTCTGTATGCCCATCGCCCCTTCTACAGCGGTGATCGAGTCGAATTGACCGAACTCCCGCGCATCAAGAAAGTAGACCGGGTTCTGTTCCGTACTTTCGTGGTAGCGTTCTGCCAAAACACCAGATTTCCCGACACCCGCAGGGCCCGTGACTAAGACGTTTTCTCCGGTATCAACAGCTGAGTTGATAGCGTCGACTCCTGGAAGATCAACCCGGGTTTCAGTCCCAGGAAGTTGATAGCTGGATGGTTCAGGAGCCAGCCGTTCACTCCACCGAGTAAGTGATTTTAGATCTTGGTGGTAGCGGTCGTGACGGTGCTGTATTTCTGCTGTGATAGTTTCTGCCAACGCGTTCGTCTCTTTCGTATACTCATAGAGAATACGCGACACGGCCTCTGGCTGTCCAGTCTCGATCAAATTTGACTCGACAGCTTGGAGAAACGAATCGAGTACAGCCCCGTAAGAGATATTTCTAGGTGTGTTGGCTTGTACTTTCAGGGCGTGTGTGAGTTCCGAACGAGCATCTGAAACGTCGATAGTGGCAAGGGCCTCTCCGTCAAGTTCGGCCCTAAATATATCAAGTAAATCTGCTTCGGTGATCCCGTCTATCTCAGAGGCTGTTGACTCAGCTGCATCCTCTACCGCTTGCCGGCAAGCACGCTCATCACGAAGTTGCTTCACGACTCCAGTCCCGGTATCATACGCTAGGGAAATGAGAACTTGCTCCGAGATCATTTGTATAAGTTTCCGGAGCATCGAACAAATAAGTTTGTTCGGTGTAGTTCACGATAGGCACAGCGATTTTAATTCTGTACTATAGTATAACAAATATTTAATAATACAATTATTGGAAAGTATCTACCTTATACATATGGAACTTGAAAATTGGGCAGTAGAGAAGCAAAAAGAAATGTGGGAATTTTGGAACGAAAATGAATCTGTTCGGAAAGCTTTCCCACTAGGTTTTGAAATGACAACCAGCCCAATTCCTGAGGATCCTAAGATCATAATTCTGGGAAGAAATCCTGGCTCGGGAGAAGAACCGCCACACTCACACATGAAGCGATTCTCCAAACCAGATGAACCCAACTTTGGATTCCCTGAGAAACATGACTACCTACCAGGAAACGCAAGTTACTCCGTTGCTACAGCAATTAGAAATTTTATTTTTAAGGGAAATGAAGATATGCTTAACAAGACAATAGAGACAAACAGAAACTTCCTGAGAACAAATGGAAGATCCGAGCATGAAAACGGTCTAAAAAAATTGACGGATGATTTGCGTGAAGAGTACAGAGATCTCTGCGTGGAGATTATCAAGGGTTTTATTGATAAAGGAGATCCTGACATAGTAGTATCTTTTACTGGCCACAAAGATAATCATACGTATCCCGTTAAGGAGATGAAAAAATTATACGGATACAATCTTGATATTGAACATCAGTATATCATTGAGCGTAAAAGTAACAATAAGAACGGTATCATACAAACCACAGAACACCGAATTACGCACGCCCGAATGGATTCGATGGATTTCCTCGGTTTGACTCCTCATCTAAACAATCCAGATATCCCGTCACCTGTAAGAGATCTAATAACATCTTTGATGCAGGAGCGAATACTCAATAGTTAGTTTTCATGTCAGTATTGTATACTAAATACGTCTCAATAAAAAGTACCAGTTACGGATAATCTAAACGGATAGATCGTTATATTTAGATCCAAATCTCTAAACGAGATCTCAATTATTGGCGTTGAAACCAATCAATCAGGCCTTTCGTCTGTTGTCGTCTAATTCGATATTCCTCACAGAACATATTCTGTGTATCCTTCTTTTACATCCGTAGTTTAGTTCCGGCATTTAGTTCTTCAAGAGTTATACTGG
This sequence comes from Halorubrum sp. C191, assembly GCF_002727095.1. NCBI lineage: Archaea > Methanobacteriati > Methanobacteriota > Halobacteria > Halobacteriales > Haloferacaceae > Halorubrum > Halorubrum sp. C191. Next base: position 12,342 of record NZ_NHNZ01000017.1, read on the forward strand.
AGATTCGATCCGACGGTCTAAGAATTTTGATCTCGTCCGTATTTGTATCCCAAATGGTGACTGGACGTCGTATGGGATCGAAACTACGACTTTCATGAATTCCCGTGATTGTCTGGACGTAGTCCATTCCAGGACACGTGTATTGTGGTTTATTTCGGCTCTGCTCAAGATACCTATTTAGTGTCTCAATTGCGTAATTCTCCGGGTTCTGTAGGTGGGCATTATCAATATTACAGGGGGGATTTCTGTCTTCTAAATAACTTTGCATAGGACCCTTTGAGAGCTTGTTAATAGTCTTTCCAGCCGCCTCTCTGTTTTCGAATATCCACGTCGAATCTCCGGGACGTTCCGTGAACATCGCGTATTTTTTGGCGTACATCTCCAGATTATTGTGATCAGAGATGACTTCAATTTCTGCATCCATTTTTGTGTCATGATGAATTGGATGTTTTGCTATTCCGTGGATATCTGCTCGTGGATGGCCCGGCTGTCCTGGGTAGAGTTTCCACCGACATCCCGCTGCCTCAAGCCATGATAATGCCTGTTCAGTAGCGGTACGGTGGGGCAACGATTCGAGCGGGTCACCAATATGGCCTTTATTTGGATTAAAGGCAGAATTTGGAACGACGATTTGTTCAAGATAGTCACTAAAGAGTTCAGAACTGAGCCTGAGGAGGTATTTTGTTGGTGCCCAAGAGACTTTGCGCCTGAGAATGGTCTTTTCAGTAACACCATCGTCCTCCGAAATGTACTCAAGTGCAGGTGCGTAGTCTTCCTTCCACTCTTCGTCAGAGCAACCGAGTAACGACTGGAGAGATGGTGGTTTACTAGCACTTATGTGATAGTAGTCAGTCCCATGCTGGATTCCAATACCATTGTACCAAAGTGTGATTGCCCAGAGAATCGTAAGGCGCTCTTTCGTAATTGCATCAGAATTTACCCTTGGTGACGAAAACGAGGTATCCGGTGGTTTGATCTTTCCCATATTTCCCCTTCAACGCTAATACGCAATATATTTTGTGTGAATGTGGGATATAACGCAGATATATGCCATTTTGTTCTCTGATAATTATATACCTTACCAAGTCTTTCAAATTCTCGTTGGAATGACTTGGTAAGGTTAGGCACTGTTAGCTTCCAGGCTCAGGCGTAAATTCTGAAGCTAGATTTTATTTTGAGACAAGTGTGCTGAGAGGGACTCATTTTTATCTACCGAAGGTAGTGATGTGTGATTTAATAAGAAATTAAAATACAAGCCAATCCTGCCTGTACAGTCGCTCTAAACCGACAAAAAGCGGGGATAGATTTGTGACACGAATATAAAAGCTACAATCTATCCTACACAGAAATGGCACGGTTCTGGAGGAATCCCCCGGCGCTAGGACGCCGGAGGAACCGTGCTGCCAAGTCAATGACAGCAAGCCTAATTACCAGGGTCAGGAGTCATAACTCTGTCTCACAGAGTGGAGCTCCGAACAACGACCCACTGACTCACCATACCGTACAGTTCGTACACCTGCGTAGGGTCAACGATGCTCGATTCGACGACAGCTGGACGAAGACGCGACAATCACGTCGAAGAACGACGCCAGCAATGGGGGCGATCTGAATGGTCGCTTCGAGCGACGAGACGGCATCACTCGCCATCCCGATGGATCCTGAGATCGCGTTCAACGCGATTACAAATAGTCGACGTCGTCGCGTATTGTTGTCGCTGTCGCGCTCTCACGGTGAGGTCACTGCAAACGAACTCGCCGTCGAAATTGCGGCCATCGAGAACGCAATCGACCCTAGTCAAGTCGGTAGTGACGAACGAACCTCGATCTACATTGCGCTGACGCAAACACATCTTGAAACACTCGACGACGGCGGGGCTATCGATTACGATGACCGATCTAAGACGGTTACCGCGACAGAAGCTACCGAACCACTCGCCGAATACATCCGGCGGCTACAGACAGCCTGCTACAAACCCGAGCCGGAGGAAACCGCATGACTAGCAGCCAACAACGCGCGCTGGCGACGCTTCGAGACATCGACGCCAGCTTCCATCGATTGCTTGAGAGGGTCGCCAAGGACGACGCGACTGCGTCCCCTCCAGAGCCGATTGCCACGCTGCGGAGAGCCCGGTCACAGATTGACGCTACACTGTTCGCTCACCAGCGTCGAACAGAGGACACCACACTTCCGGCGTCTGGGTCGTGTGTTCTCCAGTGGGACCCACCCCAGACACCACCCCGCCGACTCGTTCTCGATCCCGACAGCGAGGGCGACAGCTGGACCCGGCGGGAACTCGAGTGGACTGGCTCTGGCTGGCGTGTCTGTGGTCGCGACACCATCGACGACGTCGCGATAAGTGCCCCAGCGGAACGACGCTACCCGAACCCGGTGAATCCACCGACGATCGACACGCTACTGGAATGGATTCGTGGCGGCTGGACGAATCCGGATCCAGAGGTACTCGTGTTCGATGCGACATCGCCGACCGAACAAGGTGTCCTCGTTGCCGTTGACGACGAACTGCGGTACCACGAGCGCGATGGCCACCGATGGTATACCGTTACTGAAGACGAACTGTATCATCACCTCCAACAGCAGGGTCAGCCGACGCTTCAGCCGCTCTCAGAGACGGCCCTTACTCGGCAGCACTTCACCCCTAGCCCGCTCAACAATGACGACTGGTGAGTCATCCCGCCCCGACGAGTACTACGAACAACTTCTTCCGCTCACGGCCACGGTCGAATCGGTGCGTGAGGCACTTGAGTCCGAGCAGGCACTCACCACCGAACAGCAGGTGACCGCTCAGCGGCTCCTGTTTGTGAGTCTCCGTCCGATCAAAGAGGCTCGCCGGATCCTCCCGGAGCCGGAATCAGAAATAGACACGCAGTATATTCGTACGGCTGATCCGTGGGATGAGTACGAAGATGCACTTGTCCACATCGAACGGCGTCTCGATCAGCTGCTACAATATAGCTACCACGGACACTCAGGGTCGTACCCTTCCAGCAACTCGCCGAAAGCGAAGTTCCAAACAGCACTCAAAGGAATCATGGCGCTCCGAGAGACCCTTCCATTAGTCTTACCTGAAGGGTCGATTTCCGTCGACATTCCTGACCACAGGCCCGACGTTGATACTGTAGCTGTCGACGGACGCGGCCATGGTGACGGACGATGGCTTGAATATCAGCTCCAACGCGCACTCACACGCTGGGGATATCAGGCTGAAACTCGCCAGACGCTCTTTGGGCTTGAAGTCGACGTCGTCGCTAGACGAAAATCAAAACAAGGCGAGCCAACAGACTGGATCGTTGGTCAGTGTAAAGACTGGACGAGTGATCCCGTGACACCGGCGACACTCTTCCGGCTCTGTACGGTTGCATTTGCCTGTCGCGCGATGCCAGTTCTGTGTCACACAACCGAGATGACATCTCGTACTGAAGATCTGGCTCGCCAATTTGAGGTTCGCGTGCTTGAGCTCAAAGATCTCGACCGTGGCGAACTCCCTGCTCCCCACGTAGCAAAACCAACGACTGAACTACAGGAGTGGGGGGCACAGTACCGTGCCCGTGACGATCGCGGGACGTTCCCACTAATGTTTCGTGGAGAGCCAGGTAAACACTTCAGCTATGTCCCCGGCTTCGCTCCCGTGGGAAGAGATGCTGACTACGAACCAATTGAGAACGAACGAGACGACGATTCGCATCCTGCTGCTGGGCACTAAATTCACAGGCGGCATTTATTCAAATGAATGATGTATTACTTGTTGAGGCTCTTGAAGCCTGACGTTTCTTAGTTGGAGTTGGTCAGTACAGGGAGATCGACTATCGACGTAGCTTCCAACTTCTCCAACCCTTATCAAAAGCGTCGTGTAGGGTGTAGAGGCTGAATCAGTCTTCCCTGTCTTTGATAATACCAAATATTTCTTCCGCGACCTCAGGGATATTGTCCTCATTAATTTTCTCTGCAACTTTATTTGCCAACGCGGGATTATGTGATTGAACGGTCTCTTTGTCAATCTCATACCACAACGGAAGTAACACCTTCTCAGGACCCATCTCCCGGGCTGTTAATCCTTCCAACTCACGCTTTGTCCAGTTCTTTCCAAAGAAGTTCTCTGATAGAATCACCACGCCATATCGCGTTTCCGATAAGCCCTCATCAATGGATTCGCGGAGGTTATCTCCGATTTCTAACTCAAATTCGTCAAACCATACTTCTACTCCACGTTGTGATAGTTCTTCAGCTAAAGGTCTCGCAACTTGACCTTTATCTTCGCTCGCGTGACTAATGAACACATCATATTCAGAGTCAGTTAATGACTCTTCCTCAGTTATGGTTGTCTCAGTTGAACTTCTGTTTGAACCACTCATTTCCTCGTATATTCGCCTCCCTGCTGGTTCTACTCTTGTAGCAACCCAAGTACTCCCGATAGCTTGCATTAATTCAATTTGTCCTTTTTTGTCCAGATACCAGATATTGCGCTCAATTTCCTCATCTGATAGATCAACATCTTCTCGTATATCTTCTGAATTCACATATTCTCCGGGGTTTTCGTCGTCAACATCTATGAGATATTCCAAGATCTCGAGATAGTTTTGATTATCAAGGAAACTTTGGTTTGATTCGCCATACTTCTCAATCCCATTTGCCCGTGCCGAGACCATCCCAAGAGAACCCATCGCACCTGTATGCTCTATAAGAAATTCCGAGTCCATATCCTGCATGACATGGTGCATTGTCTTGTGGTCTATATCGTCGTCAAGACGGTTCCTGACCTCGTCTCCAACCGAATCTCCTTCAAAGGTTCCAAACGGATTATCTTCCCATGTTTCATAGACTACCTCCAGAACAGTCTCTATTATTTCATTTCGCCTTGCCATATTGAGATGGCTGTAATCTGGAGATAAAATTTTGTTGGAGAGAGAGAATTATCTTTAGTAATCATAGGTTCCTGCTTATTTTACAGGGCTATCGAAACATCTCTTTGGACTAGTAGAACTTCTACGGTCGATACGCATTCTTCAGCGACCACAACTTCAGACAGGAATCTATCCGAAAATAAGGAGTTCAACGAAGCCAAATAACTCAGACACAGTCCACACATCGTAAACCTCCTTGTAATGATCCAAGGGGTCTCTCTGCTGAGAGAGTATTTGTACAGAGCTCACAGTAGATTTCATCGGTAACCCCGACTCCACTACCATATGCAACAGTTATTGTCTTGGAAGCATCTGCTCCCACGAGTTCAAACTCTATATCGCCTCGCTCATATTTTATTTCGGTGACGGTTATCGGAGTCACAACCACCTCAAGAGCATGTCGGTCACGAATCTCACGCTGCTTCTGCGGATAGCCCTGTTCTCGTCGTTGACGCAGTTTTGTGAGTTCAGATTCAATCTCTTCGAACTCTGATTTACACTCCCGGCGCTCTTTGAGGGATTCAACCCGTTTCCTTTGGTCGCTCTCGTTAATTGTCGCGTTCAACTCTTCAATCTGTGACTGGAGACGACTGAGCCTCTCTGCTAATTCCTTTTCGTGCTGTTGCTGTAGCTGACGATATTCTTCAAGTTCTGCATCAGCGGCCCGTGAAGCCTCACGGTGAATATCGTCGACTTCCGTTTGTATGTCCTCAACAAGAGGATCCCGACAAGAATCAACTAGCTGTTCTATTTGTTCCGGTTCAGTCTCGATCTCATGGGACGTAATTGTGGGGTTGCTCGGATTAGTTAGATTCAGAAATGTCCGGTCAAGTTTGGGAAGAATTTCTTTGGATCGAGTATCAACCACAATCCCGCGAAGAAACTCACGTTGATACTCGCTCACCGTTTCGATGCCCACCTGGAAGAGAACGGCAAGCGCCCGTCGGTCATAATAAGGAGAAAACTCAATATTGGATACAGAGATTTCGCTCTCGTAGAGCCAGTCAGGTACGATAATATCCGTGTTCGACGCGTTGATCGTTACACTCCCGAGAGGGGCGCGACTAGCGGCATCCTTGAGGACTTCTTGGAAGAACGAACTTTCCGGATGTAGTTGTGTGGAGTTCCCGTCGCTTTCTTCAACCGTATCACAAATGAGGGAGAGATTTCCTGTCGGTAGGCCGGTTTCGGCATCCTCTGGAATCTTCACCTCCCATTTGTTTCCCTGAATCTCAATCTGCGAACCGATTGAACGAAGATATCGTTCTGTGAATTCTTCTACTGCGGATTGTGTCACTGGAACAGCGGCATCAGTCATCTTCGGTCCCCAAATCGAAGCCCTCGAAGACACCGCTGTTGAACTCTTCCAGTTTTTCAGCTAGGTCGCGTTGCTCCTGAAGATCGACTGCCATCGCGTCGAAATCGTTCTCCAAATCGATTTCTGAATCGGCGTTGACCAATCGCTCGAAGATTTCGTCCTCGAAGCTCTTCCCAGACTCTTCCAACCTCGTGAGGATCTCGCTCAGTTCACCGACGCTCTGCTGGAAGAGATCGATCTTGTGATACAGCCGTTCAAGAACGTACTCTTCGACAGTATCTCTCAACGCCATATTGAACACGTAGACCTGCCGTTTCTGTCCAATCCGATGAATTCGACCGATACGCTGCTCGACGCGCATAGGATTCCAGGGAAGGTCCCAGTTCACGATGATATTACAGAACTGTGCGTTGCGTCCCTCCGACATTGCGTCGGTCGAAACGAGAATCCCGCCCTGTTCCTCGAAGTTCTCGATGATCTCCTCTTTCTCCTGACTAGAGTGGCCACCATGGAACGAGTGGACCGTGTAGCCCTCTGACGCCAGTCGTTCGGCTACGCGGCGTTGTGTGGCGCGGAACTGAGTGAAGACAATCACACGACCTTTCTCAACGTTATCCCGTGCCTCTTCTACGATATCGAGTAGGCGTTCTTGCTTTGTGACGGTGTCAACGTTATCGATCAGATCCAAGATTGACTCTAGCTCTTCCGTCTGTGTCAGTTCGGATTGGTCGTCAAGTCGTCCTCGGATCGTCGTCTCAAGCGCTTCGGGACTACTAACGACCTCCTTCTGGAGGAGCATCAACACCAGTTTCTGCCCTTGGTCCTGACTATAGGCCCCTTTGACGTAGTCGGATACGGCTTGGTAGAGTTCGCGTTCCGCTGGAGACGGGTCGAACTTTCGCGTGTCGATCCGTCGTTCGGTGAAATCCACGTCTGTGTCTTCGCGTCGGTTTCGAATCATCACCTTGTTCAACCGGTCCTGGAGCTCGTTACGGTTGACGAGGGTCTCTTGGTCACTATTGACGAAGTATTGGTGGAACACGTCACGTGTTCCGAACAGACCCGGGCGCAGTAGCGAGACGACGTTGTACAGGTCCGTCAGTTCGTTCTGGATCGGGGTCGCCGTCAGGAAGAACGCGTAATTGTACGAGAGGGAGTCGATCAGGTCGTACCGATCAGTTTCTTCATTCTTCACGTAGTGGGCTTCATCCAGAACCAGTACGTCCCAGTTGCGGGCGAGAACCGTCTGTCGGTATCTGTCGCTTTTGGCCGTGTCGATGCTGGCGATGATGTAGTCGTGACTGTCGAACCCGTTGAACTCGTCGTCGTAGTTACAGACAAACTCCAGTCCGAACTTCTCTCGGAGTTCTGCCTGCCACTGCTTGGCCAGTTGGGCGGGCGTCAAGATGAGGACAGAGTCATTCGTATCGCGGAAGTGCATCTCTTTGAGGATCATGCCGACCTCGATCGTCTTCCCGAGGCCAACCTCGTCGGCGAGCAACGCCTTGCCGTCCATCTCGAACAGGGCCCGGTACGCCGCATCGACTTGGTGTTCGAGCATCTTGACCGAATTCTTGTCCAGTTGCTTCAGTGAACGAAGTTCGGAGTCCGGCTGACCGGCTTGTAGACGAGCTGCTTGAACAGTGTGAAGGTGATCTTCACTTGTCTCACCAAGGTCTGCGTATAGAACATCGTCCGCTGACTCTTGGGTGACCTCGATATCCACGAGGTCAAAATCGCTCATATAGTTGGAGAGTTAGTTGACCGTCAAATATGTTGTGTAGCGATTATTTCTGTAGATAGGATTTTTGAAACTCTCAGCAGGTGGGAAATTCCGATCCAGTTCCGGTCAGTACAGAGTGGCGGGGTATCGCACAGAATGGTAGTTTCTGCGATTCCGTTAGAGTATGGGAGAGAATTTATGATCTGTCTCACCATTCAATCGAAGTTCAACCGGTATGGAACTGCCCGGTAGGGTTCTAAGTCTAGTCCCCACTTGGAAAATTCGACATCAGGGAACAAGTCGGGGAGTTCTAAGAAACATTCGGCGCAGATAGGATGGCCGACCCACGATTCCAAACCTGCCCGGCGAAATCTCTTTTTTCGATCTATCGTCTCTTCATCAAGATGTAGGTGAAGAGCTGTGAGGGCCCATGGATCGTGAACATCTTCAACAGCCTGTTTCTGCTGGCATTGCCAGCAAGGTTCACGCCCTGCCATATGGTGTTCACCCGTGAACTTCCCCTTACGGACAGCCTGAAAAAGTCCTTCTTTATATTGTTCTGGCGGCCTGTCAAGTTCCTCAGCGGCCTCTTCAACATTACAACCCCGGATAAAAGCCTCTTTATTGTCAGTCGGCACTAATGCTTGAATTGGGCAAGGTTCTCCCGTGATTTTACAGTACCATGTATCGGGCGTTGCAGTGGTCGGCGTTTGGCGTTCGACATTACCCGGTGTGAGTGTCCCATCAGGACAGTTGACTCTATTAGCAGAGCCAGTAAACTCATCAATCCATCGACGCCCGTATTGTTCAATCCAATCTCCAATTACGTACTCAATCGGGCTATCTGCGTCAATATCCCTAATATCAAACTTTGGGGGGCACGGCACTTGTCCTCTCCAATGTGGAGTGACTATGTTGCCATCCACCTCCACGAGAACTGATCCTTCAAAGTGCATTAGTTAGTTTAGATAGGAGTTCTATTATAAGTGACTTCTCCCCGTTTCTTCCATAGTGTTTATTTGCTTAGTGGCTGCCTGTATACGTAACAACAGATGTCGGAAGCAGGTTCCCTGTCTAAGACTCTCGATGACACGGTCACCCTCAGCCGTGAGCTTCGAGAGGACGGACAGATAGACGGGCAGGTGAAGCTCTACAACGTGGACGACGAGAACGAGTTTGAGTCCGACGCCGAGCTTTTCTTCGATCGCACGTTGATGACCCAGGGCCTCCGAGAGGCCCTGTCGATCCTTCGGGATTCCCTGACGGGCGATGACCCTCGTGGCACGCACATTCTCTACGGCCCCTACGGCAGTGGGAAGTCCCACCAGCTGGTGGCGCTGTACCACTGCTTCGACGATCCTGTCGCTGCGGGCTCGTGGGCTGCTGACGAGATCGAGGGGTTCGAATCAGCGCTTCCGGAGTCGGCAACACCGATCACGGTCGCCATGCAGAACGAGCAGTACGAGTACCTCTGGGAGCCGTTCTTCGAAGCGCTCGACGCCGACGCCGGAACGTACGAGTCCGGCGGCTACCCGGACATGCAGACGATTCAGGACGCCGTCGGCGACGACACTGTCGCGTTCTTCGTAGACGAACTTGAGGACTGGTTCGACACGTTACAGGGAGACCGCAAGAGCGCGAACAAGGCGTTCCTCCAGTCCCTGCTCGAATCGACGGCGCTGTCCGACCTAGATCTCTACACTATCGTCTCCGTTCTCCGCGAGGACTCCGAGGTCCACGATATTCTGAACCGCGAACAGGCGGTCGAGGTCAACATGAATAACCAGGTGGACAAGCGAGAGGTTCTCCACCACCGCCTGATCGAGGACACGGACGAATCAGCCGCCCGCGAGATCGTGAACGGATACTTCGACGCCTACGACCAGTCTGACCACGTCTCAATTCCCGACGGTCTCCTGTCGGAGATGCACGATCTGTACCCGTTCCATCCCGTGCTTCTTGACGCCCTTGAGACGCGGTACTACGCCGACGAGGGGAACCAGAACACGCGCGGGATGATCTACCTCTTCTCGAAGGTGCTCCTCGAAATGCAGGGCCAGACGGACCTGATTACCCACGGAGACATCGACGGGATCGAGTTCGAGGACGAACTCGCCAAGATCAACTACGAACGTCTGAACGCGGCGACCGGCGACATCAAGAGTCGAGTGGATGAGGACGACGTGCCCCACGGTCGTCGTATCCTCAACACCATTCTCCTCTACTCGCTGAAGCCGAGCGAAGGTGAGGGTGCCGAGGTCTCGGAGATCGTGATGGGCACGTACCAGACGGGCGATCTCGTCTCCGACATCGTGCTCAACCTCGAACGACTACACGGCGTCGCGTGGCACCTCCACAAGCTGAACGGGAAGTACGCGATCCGCGACCGGCAGAACCCGAACGCGCTCATCCGGAACGCTGCGGTCGATGTCTCCGAACGGTCGGCGAAGGCCGAGATCGCCGACTTCATCACCGACATTTTTGGGTCGAACGCGCACCCCGTCGGCTTCCGGACTGACGACATCCGGGACGTCCCGGACGACCGCGACATCAAGGTCGTCGTGAAGGACGACCAGTGGAGTCAGGAGGAGGTCGAGCGCGTCATCACGAACGACGGGCGCGGCCGCGAGTGGCGGAACACGCTCGTGTTCGTGCAGCCGTCCGGCGACAAGGCGATCGAGTCCGGAACGCGGTACATCGACAAGGCGCGGTACATCGAGGGTGCTCGCCAGGTGCTCGCCGACGAGTCGCTCGACGACGAGATCCGCGAGTCTATTCAGTCGATGAAGGACCAGGAAGAGAGCGAGCTCCGCGAAGAGCTACAGTTGCTCTACGGGGAGGTTCTGGACGGCGACAACCTTCTCCAAGAGTTCGACCTCGCGGCCCCGATGGACCTGGACGTCTACGTGCTGGATGGGCCGGAGCTCGATGCCTCGAACATCGCGGACTCCGCGGCGGCCGATCCGTTCGACCTACAGTCGCACGTGTGGCCCATCGTGACGGATCTACTGGAGCGTCGTGGCGAGATCTCGATCGAGGACGTGTACGAGCAGTTCCTCCGCGACCCGGAGCTTCCGATTCCTGGAAGCGCGAACGATGTTCTGAACGCGACGGTGGAAGCGCTCGACGGAAAGCCGGTGCTGGCTCGTGACTCCGGTGGCTTCCGTGACGATCTCTCCGGGAGTTCGCTGGACACCGTCCTGATCAGACAGGACGATGTGGACCTTTGGGGCGTGGACGACGTCGAACAGGAGCTCCGCCAGCGGTTCGGAAGCGGAACGACGGCGCTCGACATCGGAGACTTCGAGCTGGAACTGGTCGAAGACGGCGAGGTCTGGCTCGACGGCGACAGTCACGACGTCGTGATGCGTGCGATCGGGCGTCTGAACCGCGAGGACCAGTACGTGATCGTTCGAGGCAACGAAATCCTCGATAAGCCACAGTCGGATGCGACGCTCCGCGACGTCGGGAGCGCGACGACCGTCGGCGGGTCGTACCTCGCCGAGCGCATCGAGGAAGCCATCGAAGCGGAGGGGAACGCGAACGTCGAAACGATCATCGGTGAGATCCGCGCGGACGAAACCGTTTTCCTCTCACCGGACGAGACCGAGACGGCTGCCCGCGAGGCGGTCAACGAGTTCCTCATCGACGATTACGTCTTGGAAGCCGGCGGACGGTATCTGGACTCCCTCGGCGATCGGAACCCGATGACGGTGAAGATCGTCCCGACCGTGTCGGACCGCATTGGCGGGCAGATCCTGGATTACTTGGACGACCTCGATGCCGGAGACCAGTTCACCGTGAGTAAGGTCGCGGATCGCTTCGACAGTACCGTCACCGAAGATATGGTACAGACGTTCCTGCTACAGAACCTCGGACGCGAAGAGGACCCAGTGTACGTCGTTGGGCCGACGGGCTCCGAGAAGTCGTCCGATTGGGTTCCGGGGTATCCGTTCCGCATCCCCGACGTCGGGTCGGAGACGTGGCGGTTCGAGTACAAGGGTGACGACGTCGCTGACCTGCGAAAGAAATGGCGACGGGATAGCCAGGCCGGGACCGTGGAGTACGGCGACGTCACGTTCATGCTCCCGGACCGCGAGGGCGTCCCTGGAGCGCTTCAGGGAACCGCTGACGTCGAACGCTCGCAAGTGAGCCTAACACTCCGATCTGAGCAGGACTACACCAAGATCCAAGACCTGTTCGAGCGAATGCCCGATGAGGCGTCGAGTCTGAACGTCGAGATCAGCTTCCAAAAGTAGCGAAGTTCCCATCCTGTTCCGGTCGAATGGATTCGTGACCTCTGTAGGAGCCATACTAGACTTCAACCGTCGAAGCGATTCCCACGGCTCTGTTAAAATCCTCAACCACGTAGTTCGGAGGGCTCATGCTAAATACAGTGCCTAAGTCGTTCACAGCGCGTTATCATCCTTTATACAGCCTTTGCTGGATCACCCATCATCTGAACCACAGTACTCCGAAAACGTCCACCAAACTACTCCGACTGCTCCTTTACCCACTCCGTATACATTTTCTTTTTTTCTTCCGTCGCTCTCTGACCGATCTCTCTCGGAGTCGTGTCCTCTGGATGGTCTATGTGATTTTCAACTACCCATCCAACGTCAGTATACAACGAGACGATCTTTGTCCAGTCCGCCGTTGAGAGAATAAATGTTGGTACAGCATCTTCAGAGACTCCGTCAATCGCTAATTCTCCCTGCATATAAATTCCTTCTACAAACTCATTCTTGTCGTCCATTCTCTCAATTTCCTCCCGCATGAGCGGGCGGAGAGGGAGAAACTCCACCAAATCGTGCCGAATGTGGCAAATTGGGCAGGCCTCATTCAGATAGTCTAGCGGGTTATGGTTCGCCAGCTCTCGTTCTTTCTTTTTGATGTATGTCTCAAATGACTCAGACTCGGCCACCCGTTCTAAATCGTCTAGCATCCGGTCCTTGATCTTTTTCTGTTCCGATTCAGACACATCTCTGGACGTCACCTTCTCGGCTCGGTTCACGAGAAAGGTTCCCCAATCCGGACCAATCTCTTGTGGTGGGCCTATCTCACCGGTCTGTTCTATTTTGGTATCTTTGATTTCAGGGTCTTCTGGAGGCTGAATACAGGAGATACAGATGATTTGTGGGAATTTGAAATAGATAGCAGTCTGCTTTCCGAGTATTGGAGTCCCGTCAATTCCTCGATTGATATAGAACTCCCACTTGTCAGGTAGGTCCTCAGCGGTCTCGTCTGGAACTACATCGTTGAGAAAGAAAATATGGTGGCTGAATGGGTCCGAGCTAAGGCTAAGATTTCCGGTGAGTATCTCGCGCCAGATCTCTTCGGCGTCGTAGAAAGCGCTCCGATGATACGGCTCCATCCCGTCAACCTCTGACAGTTCTGAAACAATCAGCCGCCACGACACCGACATAACGAATTTCTGGAGCCATTCTTCGTACTCAAATGTGGCTTCGTATTTGTTTATATGTGGATAGAAGATGTTCGACGCAAACTCTCGTTCAAAATCGCTAAAGACCATCTCACAGTCTTCACAAAGCAACTCCTCGTGGTAATCTTGAATTCGAGTATCAGGGTCTTCGGTACCTCGTAAGAATCCCGTTGCACTCGTTTTTTTAATCCATCTGATGACGAACCTCGGAATGATGTGACTATTTAGTAGATCCGTCTCTCTCCGACACAATTTACACTCATCAGTCATGATATCACATAACTCCTGTTCGTCCTAAATTACACTTGCGAGCTTCTGGCTTAGGAGCTATACTAATTGAATGGGTTGATGTCCGCCAGTTAGGGCTGCTCATCTCTTAGAGGTGAGAATACGATATGTCGTAAATAAAACTACCACTCAGCACAAACTCCGCGAGCGCTCCCAATTACTGATTGACGACCAGACGAAATGCCCTGCCGGCTAACGGCGTTTATTTGATCCGTTCCAGCTCTTCACCACGCTGATGTATCCATCTCGTTCGTTCCCTAGGCGAGGTGAGTGCCGGACATGAAGACGATGGTTCCGAAGAAGTGACTCCCACCGGGAGGAATCTCGTTGAGGTCACGTCAGAGATCCTCGAACTGCTCTCTCTCACGGGTACTACCTCTGGTACGAAGGGATCTTTGGCCGTTCATTTTGACCGAATAGGTCACCCATTTCTTTCCGGTGGATTTGTTCCGCTATCTGTAGAATATGTTGTCGTGGAAGGGCGACTGACATAAGAACTCAGATGGACGGATCTCGGAAGTGTGGATGGGTGGCGACCTGCCGATGGAGAGTGTACACTTATAGGTCTCCCCCATATTTTCATCTACATACTGAATTATGTCTGAGCAATCCGGGTCATCGCAGGATCGGCACGAGCGGACGGAACTTCCGATTGAGCGGGGGTTCCCGATAGAATTGATTAACGATATTGGTGAGAAGGAAAGTCGGGCTAAGCAGTGGTATAGACCGGTCTATACGATGCATAAGTGGTGGGCTCGAAGACTGGGATGCGTATTCCGAGCTGTTTCCTTATACTCATTGCTCGATGACAGATCACAAATAGAGGTAATGGATCCTGATCAAGAAAATCAAACACTAGGAGAATTCTCTAGTTCAGTAGATGATATTAATTCATTAATAGATTCTGTATCTATTGATTCCCCGCATGAACTCTGGAAAATGTATACAAAAGATGTTACTATAGAGGATAAACGCGTATTAGACCCTTTCATGGGAGGTGGAACCTCTCTTGTTGAGGCTTCGAGGTTTGGGGCTGATGTGGTAGGTAATGATCTTAATCCCGTAGCTTGGTTCACTACAAAGAAAGAATTAGAGGCTGGACAGGCCGATGTGAAAAATCTACAAGATAAATTCAATTCTGTTCGTGAATCGGTGAAAGATGAGATATTCCAGTACTACCGAACTTCTTGTCCTACTGGTGATCATCAAGCTGATGTAATGTACTATATGTGGGCCAAAGAATTAGACTGCGTCTCCTGTGGCGAACCTGTTCCCTTATTCAACGATTTCAGGGTCGGAAAAGGGAGATATGAAGAGAAAGGCAAATACCATGTATACTGTCCCGAATGTGATTCTGTCATTCTGGTGGATGATTGGCGAGAAGAATGTACTTGTGAATGTGGATATAAATTCACGCCCGAAGAGGGGACCGTTTCTGATGGGAAATACTCTTGTAGATCCTGCGGGCAGCGTTACGGAATAGTTGACCGGATTCAGGAACGCGGCGATTTTGACAAGCGTCTCTATGCTGTTGAATACTACTGTCCAACTTGTGATGAAGAAGATCAAGAGCAGAGTGATATCAAATCATACAAAACCGCTACCAAACGGGACTACGAATTGTTTGAGGATGCGAAGGAAGAATGGCAGAAACGTGATGATTTGGATGACTACATTCCACAGGGTGATATTCCTGTAGGCATTAAGACCGATAGCTCTGCCTTTGAAGGTGGTATTGGTGGTGGGTTCAATGTCCTCAAGAAAGGGTATACTGAGTGGCAGGATATGTATAATGACCGTCAGCTACTCTGTCTAAGTTTATTATTGAAAGAAATTGATCAAGTTGAGGACAAAGATGCTCGTGAGTTTCTCCTGTTGGCCTTCTCTGAATCGTTGAATTACAACAATATGATGGTTGGTTATAATGCTGGGCGGAATCACTCCGTCAACTTATTTAATACAAATTCTTTTGATCCTCCACACAAACCTGTTGAGGGAAATCTGTGGGGGACAGAATACGGAATTGGGACGTTTGAATCCACTTGGGAGATGGTCATCCGCGGTTGCGAATATGCTCGGTCTCCCACTGAGAGATATATAAAATATCCCAACACCTCTGGCAAGCCAGATTTCCTAACTGATTCAACATTAGACAAGCCAGACACCGTAGAAACAGGCGAATTCAGCACGCCTGTTGGTGAGAATTTCTCACTCCGGTGTGGTGATATGAGGGATCTTGATTGTGATGAGAAATTTGATGCAGTTATTACTGATCCGCCGTATTACGATAATGTAATTTACTCGGAATTATCCAATTACTTTTATGTATGGCAAAAAATAGTACTCGATGACGAATATGAGGAATTCGAACCGGAACTTACTGATGGGAGTGCCAGTATCGTAGCAAATCCTGCGCAGAATAAAGGGGCGAAAGAATTTGAATCTGAAATTAAGCAAGGATTCTCTACAATAAAGCACCTTCTAAAAGATGACGGTGTCTTGACTTTCACGTACCATCATAGCGACTCTGAATCGTGGGGGGAGTTGTTAGAAGCCCTTTGTGACGTCGGATTCGAGGTAACCGCAACATATCCGATTAGTGCCGACCAATTGAAGTTTGGTAATAACGTGATTGGAAAGGCGGTTTCTTTTGATATTCTTGTGGTAGCACGTCCGACTGAAGAAACGACCCCTATAAGTTGGACTGCTCTGCGACGGGACATTTATCGGACTGCTCGTCTGACGAGACAAAAACTCGAAACGAATCGAGGACTTTCTCAGGGTGATATCGGTGTTATGGAAATGGGAGAATGTTTCCGAGAGTATTCGAAACATCACGGGAAGGTTCAGCGCCAGGGAGAGTTGATGTCTGCAAAAGAAGTGGTACAGAAGATATACGGGATAATTCAAGATGCGAGTGATGTTGGTGTGGAAGATGTGTTCATTGATTTACTTGATACTCCTTCACCGACATATGACGATGTGAATAAACTTTGTAGAGGTACCAACGCAAAACCGGAAGAACTCAAGCAGCTGTCCCTGTATAATACCGATGAAGGCTTTGAACTCGGCACGTGGGACAACGAGAAGCGTCAAGCGTACATTCAGGAGCGAATCAACGGTAACGGCGACGAACACCTCTCGAACCTCGATAAACTCCAGTTCCTCCGCTACCGCTACGAGAAGGGACAGGCTGTCCAGAACTACGTGGACAAGTGGGGGGTCGATGACGACCTCCGCGAACTCGCCGGGCGGCTCGCCGACGTGACCGGTGACGAGACCTACACACGCGTGCTCGGCGATCGGGATATCACGAGTTACTGAACTCCTCGACCCACGAGAATTCACGGATCATTCACGAGGGTTCCTCATTTTCCATGCGGTCCCGGTCTCGGACGCCATCGATACAAGGATAAATCCAAAACATCCCCGACGGTAGCAGGATGTATGTCTGATGATTCCCACCAAGATCGGATGCAACGATTTGAGGAGATCGCGCTCTCAGTCCGAAACAGGGACGCAGGGCGGTGCCGCCGTTGTGAGGAATCAGAAGGAGAGGTGCGACTAAGCGTCCATCATCTTGTTCCAGATTCCCGTGTGCCTGACAGCTACGATGCGCACCTTCCGGTGAACTTGGTTTCGTTATGTCGATCGTGCCACTCTGAACTTGAGTCTCGATCTCTAGACTCCCAACTCCGCATCCTTGATCTCGCGGATCGAGAGGAACTGATGCTTTCGGAGGCGGAGCGAAACGCGTTGAATACGCGACTAACCGAAGTTGGTCCGGATGAACTCACAGTGAAAGGCATCTCGAAGGTTGAGTCCATGGAGTTCCTCGAACAGGATTTCACTGACGACGATTCACAACGAGGACTCTCCGAATTCTGAACGAGACGCTACAGAATCTGGTCTACATTCAATGTGGTGGAGCATATCATGAGCAGCTCCGATTCAGCTCAACCGATGAATGACGGAACGATACGTTCTGATAAATACAGAGAGAATCGGGAGTAGTTCCTCGGAAGGGATTCTTATGTGTTCTCTGTGAATTGCGGGACTAGATGGTCGAACAATTATCGGCTAATCTGATGGAAGCGTTCATCTATGGTCTCATAGGAGCTTCAATCAGTGGCCTGATTTTCGAGAGCGGTGATCGATACACGAAGACAGCGTGGTCCGGGAATCAGTTTGCGGGGAAGATCGAAGCTCTCCCGTTCTTCCTTACCACGTTCTTTCTCGGGCTGTTCATCAAGTATGGCGAAGGCCTAATCGGAGCTGAAGTCTCAGCTATTACTCAGAACTTCGTCGCCGGGCAGCGAATTGGTCTCATCCTAATCGCCGGCATGATCGCGTTCAATGCCTCGATCGACAATTTCCGATACGCGGATCCGAAATCACTGATGGTGATGGGAGTGGGAGGACTACTGTTCTTCCGACCAGACCTGATCTATATCGTGGTGTGATCCATCTCAATTAGGATTGCCGGATGATCGGGAGACAGCATCCCGTTTTTTATCCTGTGAAACTGTGAATCAACTAATGGCTGGCCCTGGACGCATCCCCGGACGCTACAATCTCGTCATCGAAGATGCGTACGATACCTTCGATCACCGGATGCCGATCGAGGAGTTCATAGAGCGCCTTCGGAACGACGACGTCCCTTCGGAAGTCTCCGTAGTTGGACTCGAAGGAGCGCTCTCCGACGACGATCTTCGTGCCGAACTCACGGACGCGATGGATCGACGTGCGAATGACTTGGAGTACCAGAACCCGACGGTTCAGTTCGTCGTCGAGGGATCGTTCCATCGGCAGGGGAAAACGTACGACCTCCGCTACGACGATGAACTTCACTCCCTACAGAACGTGTTCGGGCCACAGCTGGAACGGAAAGAGGGCGGAGACTGGCTCGTCTCGCCCTTTTGAAACCTACAGGAGCTTCAACGGCCCCTCTTTCTCGACTTCCCCGGTGTCGCGCTTGAGGAAATATAGGTCGATCCAGTCTCGGCCACCTTCTTCGTAGAATACGGGGAGGCAGGTCCACGTGTACTCGTTACGCCTTCCACACCGAGTCTCGATTTGGTCTCGCGTCCAGCCTCCTTCCTGCTCCAGATGGTACCGGTTCCGAACGTTGTACGAGTACTCGTCCGCGGCGGCCTTCACGACCTTGAGCGAGAAGTCCTGAGGGTTCTGGAAGGCGAAGGGACCGTTCACGTCAGCGGCTTCGCTCAGGTCACTCTCGTCCACCCCATCCAGACAGAGTTCGTTCTCCGCGATGGCGCGGAAGGGCTCAAGCTCGGGATGTATCTCTTCGAGAACACTGTGGAGATACTCGTGGACGACCTCGTCGTACTTTTCCAAGGAGAAGTCGCCCGTGGGGGAGACAATCTCCAGCTCCGCCCCCGTCTGTGTCACGCGTCGGCGTCGCGGTTCGAGCAACGGACAGAGGAATGCGAGCCTGTCGGCGTGAAGGAGGTAGGCATAGCTGAACAGCCGCGACCGTGACGGCGACTCTTTGACCGGATCGTGTCCTTCCGCGTAGTATTTCGAGTCGAGGACGGCGATCGTATCCTCACCCTCCTGTAGCGCGTGGTCGGGCTCGTGGTAGATCTGGTTCTCTCCCTCAAACGGATTGACCGATGGCGACCGAGCGGGTGTGACGTTGGCGACCGAGTCGAAGTGGTCGTACGATTTGATGTAATTGAGCTCGCGCTCGATCACCACCTGGGAGTACTGTTCGAACAGCGACTCCATGTTCAGCACGTAGTCCACGACCAGCTCTCGAGGACCATCCTTGAGCTGCTGGCCGAGCGAAGACGACAACACCGCCTTTGCGACGTCGAACGCCTTTCGGTAGTACTGCCGTTGCTTTGGCAGGTCACCAAGGGTGATGCGTCGAAACTCGTCGATACGGCTCAGTCCGCTGTCAACGCCCATTCCCTCCAGTCGTTCGACTTCCCGGTGGACTTCCGAGAAGATGCGGTCGTACCCGGGGTGCTCGTACTCCGACGCGTTTTGTCGGAACAGCCGGAGCAGCGTCTTCCCTGCGTAGTGGAGCAGTGAGTTCGCGGCGTTGTCGTACTCCGTCTCGTTCCGGATCCAGTTCGGTTCGATGGTTCCCCGGGCGTGATTCAGGAGGGTCTGTTCGACATCGATCTCTCCCCGCCCTTCGAGGCTGTTGGTCCGTCGGAGAATCAAATCTCGGATGTACCCGTTGCGCTGGATCGTCTCGAGTCCTTCCAAGTAGTTAATCGCCATCACGACCAGCACATCGTCAAGTTCGATGTCGTCTGAGAGGAAGTCCTGAAGCGGGATCCCGTGGTAGTCGATCGACCGGTTCTGGTCGTACACCGCAAGGAGCATGTCGAAGATCGGCCCCCAGTCGATCTTCGGAGAGATCGTCACCTTCGACGACGGAGTGAGACTGACTGCCCCGACGATATCAGTCGCAGAGACGTGAATGACATTCCCATCGTCGCCCTCTACAGTCACCGTGATGACGTCGTACTGCTGATCGGAGTCGAGAGCATCCTGGCGCTTCGTGAACACGCCTGGACTCTCCTGTGTGAAGGATGCGCGACGAAGCTGATCAGTGATGGACGACGGACAACCCTCTATCCGGATCTCTCCCCGTTCGGGGACATCGAACGTATCCCGCCCGTACTGATAGACTTCGTCGATACTGCTCATTACTCGTAGGAACCCATCTGGCGACGCTCCTGTTCGAGCTCACGTTCGGCGAGCTCAGCCGCCGGGGAGAGGTCGAATTCCTCGAACTCGTCGTTCAGCGCCCGATAGTGTTCTGCGATGCGCTCCACCTGCGGGAACGCCGCGGAGTTCAACAGTCGGGGGACGATGTAGGTCCGGAACGCTTGTCCGACGGAATCGGTCTGATCGTACTCGTACTCCCCGTCGTCTCGGCAGGCGACGCCGACGAAGACGGCGACGTCGCGGTAGTGCATCGGACCGAACCGCATGATTGCCCCCTGTGCCGTGGACTCGTTGCCGTGGTTGATCCCTTCGTAGTCCCGTTCGAAGAGACGTAGCAGCTCCGTGTCGTCGATGTCAGTCTGTCCGGTGATGTGCGTGTCGAGCCAGTCTTTGAACAGCTGCCGCCGTTTGTCCTCCTCGTACTCGTCCAGCTCGATCATGGCGAACCGGCGAGTAATTGCGTTGTCGAGCTCGTTCACCGTCCGATCCGACATGTTCATCGTACAGATGAGGTTTACCCGCTCGTCGAGCTCGATGGTCTCCCCTTCATCTGTCTCGAAGATCGTCTGGTGTGGGTTCTCGATCGCAGTGTAGAGCGGCCCGAAGATCTTCGAGATATCGGCCCGAGTGATCTCGTCTAAGATAACCCCGTATTCGACATCGAATCGGCGAGCGCGCTGGACTCCTTCTGAGACACATCCAAGTTTGGTCCGATAACTGAGCGATTCCCCGGTGTAGTCAGGACTGATCCCACCGATGATATCCGAAGGCGTCCACGAGGGCGTCGCGGTATGGAGAGAGTATCCGATACCTGTTTCTCGGGCTAGCTGCTTCGCAAACGTCGTCTTCCCGGTTCCGGTCGGCCCGTAGAGTACGACAGGCTTCCCCGCTTCGAGCGCGACTTTAGCGTTCCGCATGACATCTTCGGGGACAAGGATATCCTTGGGGGTCTCGTCTCCACGGAGACTTACGAGACGCTTCAGTCGATCCGAAGCGAGGCGTGATTCTAGAACTGCCTGTCGAACGCTACCAAGACCACGCTTGCCGTCATGAGCGATATCAAGTTGTTGATCGTCAATGAGGTATTCGAGAACATCTTCGCTTGCGGCATTCCCGATCGCTTCCACAACGTCGGCTTCTACACGCCGAAGAATATTGATCTCCTCTTCAGCCTCCTCCAGCGTATACGTGTCGTCCGACGAATTACTCATCTTTATCAAAAGGTCGGCGAGTGACTATAAATCTCCCTGACTAGTTATTCTGACGCGATTACGTTCAATGGAGTAAATTTTCATTGAAAACTTGGTAGGTTACTTAACACAGGGTTGAACCACTCCAACGCTAGGCGAAAGACAATAGACAATAATGGCTGGTTGACATACGACTATGGTGCGTTCCCGAGAGGATATTTATCCGTGTGATGGACCAAGCCAAGGTATGTGCGAATCGGCGTCTCCACGCGCCTCTGTCTCGCTATCTGAGCCGACTGACATTCCTACAGTCCTGAGTCGGGCTGGAATCGATTACGTCAGTGTTCATGACCAGCGACTCCTAGCTATCTATCGCACCGGCATCTTCAATGTGGTAACTGAGCCGGAGTCGGTATCGAATGTACACACACTCCAGATCGAATGCTGGGAAGCACCACTTCCGTCTCGTGACGATGAGAGGTCACCACAGGAGATTCTCGAGGACTTTGTGGCCGTGTTTGATGGTGGCGATAAATCCTGAAGTGGCCTATGGGTACTTCGATCAAAACGACGGTAATCCGCTGAAAGCGCTAGAAACAAGTCATCTGACACAAGTTAAAACAACACGCGATTTATGGAACTTTCTGATACGCTCCATACACTGTATACTGCGACTGTTGAGCAAGAGGGCGGAACCTACCAGATTACCGTGCCAGAACGTGAGATAGCAACCGGGACACTCACTGAGGGTGAAACATACCGTGTTGCGCTCATTTCGACGTCGGCGTCGGATACCGAAGCCACGGACACGACTGAGATCACTCAGTCAGCTGAATACGCTGATCACCAGCAACAATACGACGGACCGCCTGTTGAGGAAGGTGAACAGCGAGACGTTGAAATCGAGAATCTCGGTGACCAAGGTGACGGGATCGCGAAAGTCGAGCACGGCTACGTCGTGATCGTTCCCGAAACGAGTGTTGGAGACCGCGTCACCGTCGAGATGCAACAGGTGCGCGAAAACGTTGCGTTCGCGGATGTCGTCGATCGCAACCCGCGCCGGGAATTCTAGACCTGCTGATTGGACACGGAAGGATAGTATTGTAATTTTCTGTCGAAATACACTATCGTCCCTATCCAACCCCTACAAGTGTATTCTATGGGGGGGTATTACACTTATTCGATTCTGTTGAAGTACTTAGAACCTGATAGACAGACCGTACTCTATTCAGGTCATTCGAAAAGGCCCTCATTGCTCTGTTAAAATCCTCAATCGGTGATGTGTTCTTGGAGACGTGCTGAATACAGAGCGCATATCTTGGATTGGGAGAACATGATGAGAGAGCCGGTCACTCGTCGAGTTCAGGTTCATCAAATGAGTTCAACATCGAGTCGTCATCCGCTTCCTCAAACAGTTCCTCCAACGATTCACACAGCAGGTTGACCACAGTCGTGGCTATATCACGGAGTTCCTCTTTATTCTCCCGTTCAGCGACGTACCACCACTCATGAGCGACCGTGTTCCTCCAACCAGCCATGTCCAAGAGGATGTCCCGCTCACGTTGGTCAACCACGCCGAGCAGATGAGCCAGTTGAATTCTGTTACGGTGACCAAGATTTGCGATGAATCTCTCTTCAGCACCGTAGAGTTCTCGCTCATTCATCCCCTCAAGCTTATCGACGATATTCACAGTCAGCAGCCTCTCGTAGAACGTGCTTTGCCGGATAACCGCCGACGCATAGTGGCCATCCTCAATTAGAGACTGCTGTTCTTCCGCTTCTCGGCCAAGAAGATAGGCAGAAGAGTACTCCTCTTCTCCGGCTGCACCGGCTAGTAGAATTATGATGCTGTCTACAAGCTCCTGCCGGTCCTCTTTTGAGAAATCGAGGTCGATGTCATCTAATGTTGCCATTCCATCGCATACACCTAGTTCTCCCCAGTAAAGACATTCTATTGAATCTTCAGAGGATCAGAGGTGAGAGGAGGAAGGTTGTAATTCTTTACTGGAACTCGGTGTCGATGCCCGAGGTACGCTTCCGAGCGAACTGGATCGCCCAGATCACGCCAAGAACAGCAGTAGCGTACATGGCCGTGATGTCACCTGAATATGATTCCCGGCTTCGAGAGCCGAGTACTGGTGAGATCAAGTCGTTCATGGACGCTACAGCTATCTCGGGTACCTCTGTATACTGAACTCTGACGAGAAGTAGGACCTCGATGGACCAGACCAACGTTTCGCGTATGAGTCTTCACTGAGTAGAGGAATCGTTCGCAGAAACATACTCCAGTCTATTCTACTTGAGTAGGTATGGAACTGGTTTGTCATGCTGACTACAGCCTCTGTATCTCGCACGGTGATCCCCGATAGCGCGTAGCGAGCGCGTGGTCGGCGCGTCAGAGAACGCCGACATGCGCGGGCCATCGGAGGCCGACCCCTACGAGGTCGACGTGGACGAGCGGCGGGTCGTCTCAGCGTACTGCTGTACGTGCGGGAAGACGGCGGGGCTGCTCTTAGAGGTCGGCGACGACTCGCCGTGGGAACACGACGAGAAGCACGCGAGCCATATGGTCGACTACTGGATGGAAATGTCAGCGTAGACAAGACACTGTAGGAAGCCGCGCCGGAGTAGCATCCGCTCTTAACCTTTTATTTAAGAGGCTTTTTGTACAATCTTGCTTAGAGCGACTCCAACATCGTCTCTCGTTTGTATATGTAGAGCTTCTGAGAGGGGACTTTGTGAACTAGTTCTCAAGACCAATTCAAATGTTACATATTCATTGGTTTCAGTGGTGCTCTCCATATCACTGTGATTGCTTAATGCGTGTGAGAATACAAGTATACCCGGAACAATCAATATAGCTCCGATTACGAACCCGATAGCGGAACTAAGGGCGGCTATCCATCCAATGCCTCCCAATATCAGGACTGCGGAAATTGCGAATACACCACTTGCGTCAGTCCCGGTCGTTTCCGTTCTTGTTTCTACATTTTTGCTCGACTCTACTGACTCAATATGTTCTAACCCAATATCCATAAAGTGGCCTTCCCCTTGAGAAAGAATCAGTCTGTCGTCTGTTATAATGAAATCAGCGTAGTAGCTATTTTCGCTTTTCTTTACTTTCCCATACCATTCTAGTCTTGAAATTTCATCTTCAAGAAGAAGATCCTCATTGCTGGTATCTGTAGGGACCTGTTCTTTTGACACATTATCTTACCTCTCGTGTTCATATATAGGACTGGTGTCTGGCAGATATCGCAGATGAACAGCGGTACACAACCTAGCGAAGTATTGTTACTGTTTTCAAGTAAGGAAGCTATCTCATTATCTCTACCCCCGCGAGTTTTTTTTTGACCGGCCGCCGTGACTCCGGTATGTCCAATACCAGAACTTCAACAAAGCAACCTATCCGATGTGTGGGGACAGCACGACCGAGGTCGAGATCGATTGCAATGCCCGGAGTGACGCCCGACTGTGCGGGCGGTAGTGGTGATCATTGCGTATGAGTATTGGCGGTGAACGTGGATTATGAATTCGCAACAGGCTGTCATAGCTGCGGAAGCACGAGAAGAAATAGCCTTTTGGCCGCTTGCTGCGGGGGGCTACCTTTATGTACAAACTGAATCGCTGCTTGTTTTCACTATAATTCTTTTAACAATAGTTCCCGCTGCTGGATCATATCTAGCTTTGAAACAGCTACGCGAAATCGTTACTTCTCGGCTAAACCAATCAACAGGCTGGAACCGAACGAATCCTAGAGAGGATTCCGACCAAATAGAGAGGATTGTAGATGAACTTGAGGATGCTGGCCTCAAATCAAGTACGTTGCTCTTCGGCTTGAACGGGATTTTTGGGATAGTTCTTTACGTTAAGTTATCACATCGAATCTTCGTGGCTGGTAGTCCAGATCTAATAGCTATGGGATTATTTCTCATTCCATTGGTTCCGATAGGTGTAGCAGTCACACCATTATTCAGATAACAGGTTACAGATGCCGAATGTATCCGGCTCAGTGACGTATTGATGTGCGAACGACCGGATAGTTGGCGTACAGAATACGGGGGTTATCTGAACACCACAATTAGAACTAACTTCAGGCCTAACTATAGGCCTATACAGAGATGGCGAAAACAAGAGTCAGTCAGGGTGCCAACGGACAGTACAAAGTAACGGTTCCGAAGGGCCTCGCCGAGGCGATGGATCTTGACGGGAAACGGCTCGACTGGAAGGTCAAATCAGGAAGCTCGCTGGAGGTGACGGTAGTCGATGAGTGAGGCGCTCGCGTGGATCCGGAAATCAAAGGGAGAGGAATTGGATGTCGGCCTCGAAGAGCAGCGGGAGCTGGTTCGAGCACTTGCCGACGATATCGTCGACGACGTGGAGGTCCTCGACCTCGGTGTTCACACTGGATTCTCGACGATGACGCGCGACGATCCGGCAGGGCTACTTGACCAGAACGACCGTGTTCAGGATCGTGTATCCGAGCTCGAAGCGGGTAGGTACACGCATCTCGTCGCGTGGGATGATCGTCGGATCTGCCGCGACGGGTACTTCTCGGTGATACAGTACGCGGCTAAGCAAGGCGACGCCGAGATCGTCTACGTCGGCGATGTCAACGAGGACGATCTCACGTTTGATCTGAAGCGGCGCATCGAGCGCGATACCAAAGAGGAGGAGATTGAGAAGTCACGACGAGCGATCGAGCGTCGGAAAGAGCAGGGATACGATCACGGTCGCCCGCGATTCGGGATGGCCTACGACGATTCTGGAGAATATCAGGTACCTGGTGAGGAATTTGATACGGTTTTAGAGATATTTCGGCTCGACAACTCCGGGAAGAGCCGACGTGAAATAGCTGATGAGGTCAGCGTCGCTATTTCAACGGTTCAAAACGTCATCCAGCGGCGCGAGTGGTATATCAAGCGCAAACAGATGGCTGAGACGTAGTCTATTTGTGTAGGGTCCTGTGAGAACAGGCATAAGATCAGGGAGTCAGGTTTATAAATTGCGCATCAGCGAGGTCTAGCGAGGTCGTCTAATCAATATTCTTCACTCGTTTCTCAAGAGTCGTCCGATACCCCTTGTCCTTCCAGAATTCTTGGGCAGGAACATTGTTAGATTCGACGGCAAGAGTAATTTGATCAGCATCAACCTCATTCTTGCCCAATTTTCAACACGCTCCACAAGTTGACTACCGTATCCTTGATCTCTATGTGGTTCTGATATGTACAGAGCCTCAATGTAGACAATCACATCTGATACGAATAAGTCATTCCCGTCAGTTCGCCTCGCAGCTATAAATCCTTCTGTAGAGTCGTCAAAGCAAGCAAATAGAACATTGTTGTCACCTTGTTTTCATTCGTTTAGCGTACTCCGAATAACAGAGCGGTAGCCATCGTCTATCGATTTTATTGTCAAATATTGATCCAGCTCCTCAATCATCTCAGTCCAAAGTCTACGAACATCCTCGATACTGTCTCCTGGTTCAATTTCTATGATATCCATATGATGTTCTAACCACTACTGCCTAATTAACAACACTCGTAGATTATCCCCAATAGTAATATAATTTGATGAAAAATAGTTTCTATCGGACAAAGCAACTGCCATAGTAAGCCCATTTCGAGCGAATTCGCCTCATCAATGAGAGCGCCAACTTCGTCGTTTTCATCAGGCTGACTGAGGCAGACTCACTTCCCGACTCTCTCGTCGTAGTCGGCAGGTCGCGTAGTAATACTAACTGGTTATCACTACGGAAACCACCCAAGACCGCACTCATAGAGATATCTTAGAGGATCGATCACGGCTGGTAATTAGGCGAGTACTGGATGAAGCTACTCAAGACGAGTGATCGTCTCATTGCCTGATTCCTCTACCTCAATTAGCCCGTCATCATCTAAATCTGAAAGCAGATCTTGAAGCCATTCCTGTCCGTAATCGCCGTCTGGTGTATAGTCCACGCGAATTTTGTGTCCAAGGGTATCGAGACTCATCTCGTCGTGGTTACTGAGAACCCGAACAATACGACCACGGAACTGCCGCCGACTTCCTTCGAAACTCGGCTGTGTGGGCACATCGGGCGCGGTGAAGTCGCCAGTCTGGTAAGCATGACACCACTCGCGCCATGGACAACCCGCTTCGTCACAGCGGGGCTTCTTCCCACAGGCGACACCACCAAGTTCCATGATTGCGTTGTTCCAGACGCGGGATTCTCCGGGCGGCATAAGAGCGCTCGCAACGGTTTCGTAGTCTGGTTCATCAGCATCATGTATCTCCGAAAATGCCCGATACAGCACCCGCTTCACGTTGGTATCGACGACGGCGTCGCCGTTGTTGAACGCGAACGACGCCACCGCGTTGGCGGTGTAGGGTCCGACGCCCATCAGCTCGCTCAGTCCGTCTGGGTCCTCGGGAAACGTCCCGTCGTGGTCGTCCTCGACCTGTCCGGCCGCCTCGTGGAGGTACTTCGCGCGGTTGTTGTACCCCAGCGAGTGGTCGGACCAGAAGGCGACCACGTCGGCTCGATCGGCGGCGGCTAGGTCGGCGGTCGTCGGCCACTCGTCGAGGAAGTCCTCCCACGCGGGGACGACCCGGTCGAGCTGGGTCTGCTGGCTCATCACCTCGCTGACGAGGATCTCGTAAGGGTCCTCTGTGTGGCGCCACGGGAACGCGCGGTGGTCGGCCTCGTACCAGTCGACGAGCGCGTCGCGGACCGCGTCGCGGTCGGCGGGGAGCTCCGGCGCGTCCTCGGGACCACCCTCGCCGCTAGCGCCTCCGCCCTCGCTGCCGCCGCTCTCGCCCTCGGCGCGGTCGCCCGCACCGTCCGAGTCGGTCATATCCCCGGTCCGGGCGGCGGCGGTTTATCGGTGCTGGTCCCCGTCGGTGCGGGCCGGCGCCATCGTCCGCGGGTCGCGGTCGGGGCCGGGGTACTCCCCGCCGACCGCGTCCGGATACAGCTTCGCCGGGTCGAACACCGTCGCGAACGCGCGCGACTCCCGGACGCTCACGGGGAGTCTGTCGCGTAGCCCGGCCGCTGCCCCCGGCCCGGTCAGCGAGGGGTCGAGGCTTATCACCTGCATCGCGCCGCCGCGGTAGGCGGACGCCAGCGCGGGATGATCGCCCGAGGGCTGCGTGACCGGTTCGCGCCACGCCTCGACCGCGTCGCGCCAGTCTGCCGCTAGCTCCGGCTCCGCGAGGGACGCGATCACCGCCTCGGCGTCGTCGAGGAGTGGGTCGCTGGCGACGAGCGTCGTCCACGCGTGCGACCGGAGCGCGTCGAGCGCCTCACGGGCGTCGCCGCCGAGGAGGAGATCAGCCGCGAGCGCGTCCGCACCGGCGACGACGCGGGCTGGGCTGGGATCGAGGGGGTCGGTCACCTCGTTCCCCTCACCGCCGGAGTCGCCGTCGCCCCCGGAATCGCCACCGTTCCCGTCCGCCGTCGAGCGCACGGCGTCGAGCGCTCGTCGCACGTCCGCCTCGTCGAGGTCGCCGCCGAGCGCGGCCGCGCGCTCGAACAGGTCGCCGAAGGTCATGCCCGCCGGTCGTCGCCGCGGGCGTATCGTCCTTGCGGCCGGACGGAGAGGCCGAACGTTATTGGCCGCCGCGTCGAAGTCCGCCGCGTGACCGATCGCTCCTCCGACGATCCGACCGTTGCCGTCCCGCAGGTCCCGGTCGAGGACCTCGCTGTCGACGCGAACGCGGACCGACTTCGAGATCGGGCCGCCGACCTGCCGAGCGGCGTCGACCTCGCCGTGTTTCCCGAGTACGCGCTCACGGGGTTCGTGGCCGACGAACGGCTCCGGGAGGCCGCGCTGTCCCGGGACGTGGCGCGCGCACGGCTCGAATCCGTCGCCGAGACCGCCGGCTCGGCCGTGGTCGCGGGGTACGCCGAACGAGACGGCGACGCCGTATACAACGCGACCGCGTACGTCCCGCCGGGAGGGTCCTCCGAGGACGGCGGCGGAGAGTTCTCCGCCTACCGCAAGCGACACCTGTGGGACGACGAGGCGGAGTGGGTCGAGCCCGGCGGCGACCGCGTGATCGTCGAGACGCCCGCCGGACCGACCGGACTGCTGACCTGCTACGACCTCAACTTCGTCGCGGAGAGCGCGTGGTTCGCTGAGCGCGCGGTCGACGCCCTCGTCGTCGTCGGCGCGTGGCCCGCCGACCACGTCGCGAACTGGCGGCTCCTCGTCCGAGCGCGCGCGCTCGACGGGGTCAGGTGGACCGTCGGCGCGGGGCGCACGGGAACCGCGGGCGGCGCGCGTCCGGCGGAGGCGGCGACCTACGCGGGCAACTCTCTCGTCGTCCGCCCCGACGGCGCGGTCGCCGCCGAGCTCGGCCGGGAACCGGCGACGCTGACCGCGACCCTCGACCGAGACACGCTCTCCGCGCAGCGCGATCTGGTGGGGGCTGTCGACGACATCTGAAACTATTCTTTCCAGTTTCGAAAAAGTAGTTTTCTCAGTAGGAACTATTAAGTAGGTCGCGCGCGTATGTATAGTTGAAATGAGCACCCAGAAGCAGTCACGTCAGCGATACGGCGACGTTCACGAGAGCGAAGCGCTCCGCGTCCCCGAGGAGAAGGCAGAACAGCTCGTCGACGCGCTCAACAGCGACCTCGCGGCGACGTACGTCCTCTACCACCAGGTCAAGAAGCACCACTGGCTCGTCGAGGGCGCCGAGTTCCTCGGCATCCACGAGTACCTCGGCGAAGTCGCGGAGGACCTCGAAGAGGGCGCCGACGTCCTCGCGGAGCGCGCGCAGGCGCTCGGCGGCGTGCCGCTCTCGGGCGGCGCGAACTACGAGGAGCACGCACCGGTGACCCCCGAGGACGCCGACGCCTACGACATCCGGACGTCGCTGGAGCACGACCTCGAGATGTTCGGCGACATCACCGAGCAGCTCCGCGAGCACATCCAGCTCGCCAACAACCTCGGCGACTACAACACCGAAGAGCAGCTCCGTGACATCCTCGAAGACGTCGAGGAACACGGCCACCACCTCGAGCACTACCTCGAAGACGACACGCTCGTCACGAGCGAGACGCTCGAGTAGACCGGCCCCGGCGGACTGCTTCCGGCACGTCCCGACGTTCGATTTTCCGCTTTTTCGCGATACGTAGCGGCCGCGCAGTCGACCGCGTCACCGATTGTACTTCCGATCGCCTCGCCGATCAGTCGAGGTCCGGGGCCCGCTCGCCCGCGGGGACGACGACCTCCAGCCAGTTCTCTTCCGGCGGCAGCGGACAGGAGAACGTCTCGGTGTACGCGCAGAAGGGGTTGTACGCGAGGTTAAAATCGATCGTGACCGCGTCGCCGTCGGCGAGCTCGCGCTCGGGTGCCAGCTCCATGTACCGACCCTGGTGGTACGTCTGCTGGCCGGTCGTCTTGTCGCGGAAGGGGACGAAGACGGCGCCGTCGTCGCCCTCCTGGCGGTAGCCCGCGAGCGTGTGCTCCGTCCCGTTAATCTCGAGCGCGAAGGTGACGATCCGGAGGTACCGGACCGGGTTGCTCGCGGTCGTCTCCATCTCGACCGGATCGGGGCCGTCGTGGACGGTGACGGTCGCCTCGACGCGGTAGTCCGGGTTCGGGGGAAAGTAGTCGAGCCCGTCGAACTCGTCCCGGTGTTCCGGGGGGATCGGCGACTGCGGGTGGTCGTCGAAGAACTCGTCCTTCTCCCGGCGGTTCGCGCGGAGCCGCTCGGCGTAGTCCTCGCTCATGCCCGGTCCGACGAGCGCCGGCGGTTTCAGGCTCGCGGTTCCGGCGCCGGTGTCTCTACCGCCGAAGCGGTCGCGACGCCGTCACAGCGCTTGGAGGTCGGCCAGACAGTCGTCGAGGTCGCGGTTCGACGTGGCCAACGACACGCCGTCGACCCGGGCGAGGTCGGCGGCGTGGTCCCAGAGGTCGCCGTCCTCGATCCCGTGGAGCACGACGGCGTTCGGCGTCGGGCTCACGACCCGCAGCGCGACGAGCGGCGACTCGCCGCGCGTCACCCGGGTGAACACGAGCGCGCGGTTCGTCGACTGGCCGTACAGCCGGTAGAACTCCTCGCTGGAGAGCCGCGTGATCGCCTGGATCGAGTCGATGACGGTGTGGCCGTTCACGTGGTCGTGGTCGCCGCGGACGACCTCCGTCGCGCCCATCGCGTCGTAGAAGTCCGCCAGGGGGACCGCCGTCGAGTACTCGCGGAGGTCGTGGACGATGTCGCTCTCGAACCCGGCCGAGAGCACCCGAGCGTGCTGTCGGAGGCGGCCGCCGCCGCGGCGCTCGTCGATGTCGAGGAGTCCTTCGACGGTCCGCCGGACGACGCCGATCCCGGGGCTCTCGCGCCGGCCGCTCTCGTAGTCGGAGACGACCGACGAGGAGACGCCGAGCTGGTCGGCCAGCTCCGTCTGCGAGACGTCGAAGTCGGTCCGCCACTTCCGGAGCGTCGCGCCCGGGTCGTCGCTCAGCGTTATCTCGCCGGCGATCCGGCGGGAGAGCTCCTCGCGTGCGTCGCTCATGGCCTGAACGGACGACCGAACGCCGCAAAAGGGTACCGTTCGTCGCGCGTCGAAACCGACCGGAGCCCGGCCTGGTCGAGGACGCGGCCGCGGCTCACTCTAAGTACAGCGAGTAGACGATGACCGCGAACCCGATCGCCGTGAGGAGGCCGTCGACGGCGATGCCGACCGCGAGGTCGGCGCCGATAATCTGGTGGGAGACGCCGCCCAACAGTGCCCCGACGGTGACGATGCCGAAGCCGACGCCGAGTTCGCGCAGCGACCGGTCGCCGGTCCGGTCGTACGCGCGGAGCGCGTAGTAGGTGATACTGCCACCGAGCACTAGGATGGCGGTCTTTGCGACGATGATCGTCAGGTCGATGTAGGGAGTCATGTTTCCTCTCGTAGCTCCGACCACAGGTCGGCCAGTCGCTCGTCTCGGGTCCGCTCCGGCCGAGAGAACTCCACGTCGAACTCGCGGCTGCCCGCGTCGCCCTCGTCGCCGTCGCCGACCGAGACGGTGACGGCGTCGAACGACACCGAGTACCGCGTCGTGTGCTGTCCGTCCCGCCGGATGTCGGTCGACTCCGACAGCAGGGAGGCGTCGGTGAGCATCTCCAGTTTCCGGTAGGTCGTCGACAGGGGGATGTCGCACTCCTCGGAGAGTTCGCTCGCGGTCTTCGGCTCGGTGAGCGCCGCGACGATCCGACGGGCCGCGTCGTCGGCCAGCGCGTCGAGCACCTCGTCGACCGACGGCGGCTCCGGCTCTCGCGACGGGTCCCGCACCATGCGTGACGGTTCGGCCCCCGGGACTTAAACCATTGAATTTCCGCCGAGGCGGCGGGGCTCGCGGCCGCCACTCCTCCCTCTTTTGTGTGGCGCCGCCGTACGGCGATACCATGGACACGTGGAAGCGTCGAGTCGGCGGGTACATCGCGTTCGTGGCCGTCGTGCTCGTCTCCACCACCGTTTCCTACCGGTGGGGGATGCGGGTGTACGAGAACGACCCGCGCACCCTGATCGAGTCGTTCCAATTCGCGATCGAGATGTTCACGACGACCGGGTTCGGTGGCGACGCCTCGTCGTGGCAGACCCAGGAGATGCACGCGTTCATCGCCGTGATGGACCTGGTCGGCATGGTGCTTCTCATCGGGGCGCTGCCGGTCGTCGCCACGCCGCTCCTCGAGTCCGCGTTCTCGACGACCGTCCCCCGGTCGCTGGACGCGGACCTGAGCGGCCACGTCGTGGTCGCCTCCGACACCACGCGCTCCGACGCGCTCCTGGACGAGTTCGACTCGGAGGGGGTCACCTACGTCGTCGTCGAACCCGACCCGGACCGGGCGCTGGCGCTGTACGAGGCGGGTCACATGGTGATCCGCGCCGACCCGGAGACGACGGCGGGGCTCGAGAGCGCCCGCCTCGGCGACGCCCGCGCCCTCGTCACCGACCTCTCGGACCGGGTCGACGCGAGCATTGTCCTCGCCGCGAAGGAACTCTCGACCGACGTCCGCGCGATAAGCGTCGTCGAGGACCCGAGCCGAGAGCGGTACCACCGGCTCGCCGGCGCCGACGAGGTGCTCTCCCCGCGGTCGCTGCTCGGCGAGAGTCTCGCCTCGAAGGTGACGACGGCGGTGCGGACCGACCTCGACGAGGCGGTCGCGGTCGGCGACCTGCGGATCGCGGAGGTGTCGATCCACCACGGGAGCGGCCTCGCCGGATCGACGCTCGCCGGGAGTCGGATCGGCGAGCGCACCGGCGTCGACGTGATCGGTGCGTGGTTCAACGGCGCGTTCGAGGCGGCGCCGCCGCCGGACGCGACGCTGTCTGCGGGGACAGTTCTGCTCGTCTCCGGGACCGAGGGACAGGTGGAGCGGCTCGTGGACCTGACGAACTCGGCAGCCCGCCGGTTCGGCGCGGGCGAGACGGTCGTCATCGGACACGGGCAGGTCGGGAAGACCGTCGCGAACGCGCTCGAATCGGCCGACCTGCCGGTGACGGTCGTCGACCGCGACGGCGCCGAGGCGATCGACGTGGTCGGGGACGCGACGGAGCCGGACACGCTGCGGGACGCCGGCGTCGCGGACGCGCGGACGGTCGTCCTCGCGCTCCCCGACGACACGACGGCCGAGTTCGCGACGCTCGTGGTGCGCGACCTGGCGCCGAACGTGGAGCTGCTCGCGCGGGTCGAGGACGCCGAGAGCGTGCCGAAGATGCACCGCGCCGGGGCCGACTACGTGCTCTCGCTCTCGACGGTGACCGGGCGGATGTCGGCGTCGGCCGTGCTCGCGGACCGGGACGTGCTCTCGCTGGACACCCACGTCGAGGTCGTCAGGACCGAGGCGTCCGCGCTGGTCGGCCGGACGGTCGGACAGGCCGCCGTCCGCGAGACCACCGGCTGTACCGTCATCGCGATCGAGCGGGGCGACGAGCTCGTCACCGACGTGGGCCCGGAGACGCGGGTCGAGCGGGGCGACGAGCTCGTCGTCGTCGGCACCGACGAGGGAGTCCGCGCGTTCGAGCGCGCGTTCGCGTAGAGCCGGGTCGGTTCGCCCGCTCGGCTCGCGGCGCTGACTCGGCCCGCGCCGCGGATTCGAGCGGGCTCGCGCCGCTGCTCCCGCTCGCGCCGCCGGTCTCGGCGCGACGAGTCGAACGGTTCAAGTATTCGCTGGCTGTTCGTATCCGTATGAAAGACCAGGGACGCTCCACGCGCAAGCGGACCGGCGGCCGACTCAAGCACGCCTCGAACAAGAAGCGCCACCAGCTCGGCCGCGAGCCCGCCGAGACGACCGTCGGCGAGACCCGACTCCAGTACATCGACTCCCGCGGCACGGAGAAGAAGGTCCGCGCCCTCTCGACGAACGTCGCGCAGGTCGCCGACGACGGCGAGGTCAGCGAGGCCGAGATCGAGAACGTCGTCGACAACCCCGCGAACGTCAACTACGCCCGCCGGAACATCGTCACGAAGGGCGCCGTCATCGAGACATCCGCCGGCCGCGCACGCGTCACCTCCCGCCCCGGCCAGACCGGCCAGGTCAACGCGGTCCTGCTCGACTGATACTCACGGACATAAA
>NZ_NHNZ01000055.1:0-56176 GCF_002727095.1 Halorubrum sp. C191
TCAGGCCGCGTCGCGGAGGTGTTCACAGTCGCCCGCGTGGACGCGCCGCCGGCCCTCGTCGGTGTCGACCACGAGCGCACCCGGCTCCGTCACGTCGACCGCGGTGCCCTCCACGACCCCCTCGGCGGTGTCGACCCGGACGCGCCGCCCGAGCGTGCTCGCCCGCTCGCGCCACGCGGGGAGGACCTCGTCGAGCGCGCCGGGCGAGGCGGTCAGTTCCGCGTAACGTTCGAGCAACGTCGCGGCGAACCGCCGCCGGTCGATCGGGCCGCCGCGCTCCGCCGAAAGCGACGTCGCGCCCGCGGGCAGCGTCTCGGGGTCGAGGTTGGCGTTGACGCCGACGCCGACGACGAGCCAGCCGACCCGGTCGGCCTCCCCCTCCATCTCCGTCAAGATCCCCGCCAGCTTCGGGCCGCCGCGGCCGGGGGCGGCGGGATCTGGCACTTCGGAGCCGCTTCCGTCGCCCCCGACGAGCACGTCGTTCGGCCACTTGATCCGCGCGTCCACGCCGGCCTCGCGGGCGGCGTCGGTCGTCGCCACCGCGGCCGCGAGGGTGAAGAGCGGCGCCCGCGCGGTCGGCACGTCCGGCCGGGTGAGGACCGACAGCCAGACCCCGCCGCTCGGCGCGACCCACTCGCGGTCGAGTCGGCCGCGGCTCCCGGTCTGTTCGTCGGCGACTACGGCGACGTCGGTCTCCCCTTCCGCCGCGAGCTCCCGGGCCCGCTCGTTCGTCGACGCGATCCGGTCGTGATACTCCACGGAGTAGGGTGCG
The DNA here is from genome assembly GCF_002727095.1 of Halorubrum sp. C191. Classification (NCBI taxonomy): domain Archaea; kingdom Methanobacteriati; phylum Methanobacteriota; class Halobacteria; order Halobacteriales; family Haloferacaceae; genus Halorubrum; species Halorubrum sp. C191. The sequence goes on from NZ_NHNZ01000055.1 coordinate 773, forward strand.
TCGAGGCCGAACGCGATCCCTGGTCCGGAGTACCCCGGCTCGTCGGGGGCGACGTACCCCGCCGCGGTCGACTTGACCGCGAACCCGTCCTCGCGGAGCCCCTCGACCGCCTTCCAGACGGCCGCCCGAGAGACGCCGAGCGACTCGGCGAGGGCGGGCCCGGAGACGGGGCCGTCGTCGGCAGCGAGGGCGTCGAGCAGCGCGCGCCGCGTGTCCATGTCGCCCGTTCCGACGCCCGGGCCGAAAGCCGTTCCGGGTCCGGGACGCTTTGTGTGCGGCGCGCGAAGGAACGCCGATGACCGAGGACGAACCCGACGAGGACGCCGGCGGACGGTCAGGGGGCGGGTCCGAGACGGTCCCGCTCGTCGTCGTCGACGGCGACGACCGCGTCGAACTCGCCGTGGAGCGCGGTCGCAACCTCCGGCGGGTCATGCTCGACGCCGGCCTGTCGCCGTACGCGTCCGCGATGCGCCGGCTCAACTGCGGGGGGCGGGGGATCTGCGCCACCTGCGGCGTCCGCGTCCGAGAGGGGCCGCCGGCCGACCAGTGGCACGACCGCCTCGCCGACCGGTTCGGCTACCCGCGGCTCTCCTGTCAGATCGCGGTCGACCGCCCGATGACGGTCGCGCTCGTCGACAAGCGCGTGTGGGGCGGGCGGCGGTCGAGCGGCGACGGGTAGCGGCCGCGACCGCGCCGGGCCACACCGCGTTTCCGGTGAAACGGCGAACGGTAGCGCGTGGCACGCGACCGCGCGGGGAAAGCGTGACGACACCGCTCGCGGCACAAAAGCCAAGTCCGCGGGCCCGAACGGTCCGGTATGCAACCCTCCAAGGAGCGCGAGTCGTCCGACGACCCGATGGACGACCTCGACGACCTCCTCGACGACGACCTCGCGGGCGGCGAGGGAGAGTCAGAGGCCGACGCCGGCGGGGCCGCGAGCGCCGAGCCGACGGCGGGGAGCGAGGCCGGCTCCGGGGACGCCGGCCGGGTCGGCGTCTCGGGGCGGTGGTTCTCGGCGAAGGCGTTCGGTCTCGCGCTCGTCGCGGTCGCGGTCGGCGTGTTCGTCGGCGGCCTGATCCCGCTCATCGGCGGGACGATCGGGACCGCGGGCGGCGTGTTCGTCGCCGCGTTCCTGCTCGGCCTTGTGCTGTCGGCGCGCCGCTACGTCGAGACCGGGACCGCCGGCGCCGCCGCGGGCGCGGCGAGCGCGGTGACGAGCGTCCTCGGCGTCGGCTTCCTCCCGATCGGGATCGACTACCTCTCGCAGTGGGGGCTCCCGCTCGTCGCGGTCGGCGGGGGCGTCGGGCTGGTGCTCGCGCTGCTCGGCCACTACTTCGGCCGCGACCTCCGCGCGGGACTGAGCCGAGACGTGGAGGGGTGAGCCGCCGAAATCCGCGAGGGGTGAACGACCGGAACCCGCGAGAGGCGTCTCCGTGAGCCGCTACTCTCGCAACCGGTCGACGCCGACGTAGTCGGCGATCTCGCGGCGCTCTAAGACGAGGAAGCCGGCGAGGATCGCGACGAACCCGATCAGCGCCTCGGCGTCGACGAGGTGACCGAGCAGGGCCCAGCTACCGACCGCGGCGACGACGGGCTCGGCGTAGCCGACGAGGTGGAGCTGCGACGGGCCGACCGCGTCGAGCAGCGCGAAGTACAGGAGGAACGCGACCACGCCGGAGAGCAGCGTCAGATACGCGAGCGAGGCGATCGCCGTCTGGTTCCAGGCGATCGCGGCGGGCGACTCGCCGATCGCGGCGGCCGCGACGAGCAGCTGCCCGGCTCCGATCACCATCGCCCAGCCCTGAAGCGCGGCGATCGGGAGGTCGGTGCGGAGCGGGCGCAGCAGGACGGCGCCCAGAGAGAAGGCGGCCGCGCCGGCGAACGCGAGCGCGACGCCGACGACCGCCGCGCTGCCCAGCCCGGCCGCGGCCGGGTCGGCGATCACGGCCACGCCGATGACGCCGAGCGCGAACCCGCCGATTTCGACGGGGCCGAGGCGTTCGTTCGGGAGGAGCGCGGCCGCGAAGACGGCAGTCAACACCGGCGAGAGGCTCACGACGACCGCGGCGACCGCGCCGGAGATCCGGATCTCGCCGAGGTAGAGGAACCCGTGATACGCCGCGATCACGAACGTGCCCGCGACGGCGACGCCGAGCCACTCGTCGCGGCCCCGCGGGATCCACCGGTCCGCGGCGACCGCGGCGTAGCCCAGCACGACCGCGCCGGCGACGACGTACCTGACGCCGGCGAACAACAGCGGCGGGAAGTAGTGGAGGCCGGCCTCGATCGCGACGAAGGACGTGCCCCAGAGCGTTGCGAGCAGCAGGAACGCGGCGACGACCGCTTCCGGAGTAGAGAGGAGGTTTCTGAGATTCACTGGTTATGAATTCGAAAGACGTAGACGTAGTTAAACTATTCTCTCGGATAGTGCGTTATTCGAAACGAAGAATCAGACATACGAATTAGATCCGATTCGAGCCCCGAACGGCGCCGACATCTTGGAGTATCCTCCAACCCTGTCGGTCGACATATACAACCGGTCGGGGGTCGATCCGGGGGTATGGACGAGCGCGACGTGCGGCTGTTGAAGGCGATATCCGATCTCGGTACCGGGAGCCCGGAGCGGCTCCACGAGGAGACCGGGATTCCGGTGTCGACGATCCACTACCGACTGAACAACCTCCGGGAGGACGGCGTCATCGAGAACGACCTGTACGACCTCGACCACGAGGCGCTCGGGCTCGGCGTCACCGTCATCGTCGAGGTGCTCGCGAGCTACGAGGGTCCGTACGAGGAGTTCGCGGACGAGCTGCTGGCGGTGGAGGGCGTCACGGAGGCGTTCTTCACGATGGGCGAGACGGACTTCGTCGTCCTCGCGCGACTCTCCTCGTCGGACACCGTCGAGCGGCTCATCAGCGACTTCGAGGCGATCCCCGAGGTCGAGCGCACGAACTCGACGTTCACCATCGCGGCGCTGCGCGACGAGCCGCGCGCGCCGGCGACGTACGACCTCGACACGTTGATCGAGGAGCTGACCGAGTGACGGCGGCTCACTCGGGCGTCAGCGAGGCGCCGACAGAGCGCTCGACGTACAACAGCAGCACGAGCCCGAGCATTACGGTCCCGTAGGAGACGGCGGCGAACAGCGCGTCCTGCGTCGAGGGGTACTCGGTGGTGCGGAAGATGATCACCTTCCGGACCATCGCGATGACGCCGGTGTAGATCACCAGCCTGACGATCCGCCTGGTGTCGCTCTGTTCGATGTACGCGACGACCGTCTGGTACACCTCGACGATGATGAGCAGCAGGAGGCCCGTCTCGATGAAGCCGATGACCACTTCCGGGTTCGTGATCTCTCCCGTCGGGACGGACTCAACGATCTGGATCGCGAGGTCGACGACGCCGATACCGAACAGGAGCGCGAACAGCGCCGCGGCGGCGAGTTCGACGGCGTGAACGAAGCGGTTCGTCACCTCCGAGACGCGGCCGCTGACCGTCTGCGTCTCGGCCGGGTCGGGCGCGCGGTCCGACGCGGACGAATCGTCCGACTGGTCGACCACAGGCGAGTCTGCCATCAGATGACCCTCAATTCCGATAACGGACTCGCGCCACGTAAAGAGGGGGCCTAACCGGTGTGGGACGCGCGGAACGCGTTACGAGCGCTTGCCGATCTCCTCGCGAAGCACGTCGGAGACGACCTCCCCGTCGGCCTTCCCGCGGAGCGCGCCCATCGCCTCGCCCATCAGCCCGGAGAACGCCCCCATCCCCTCGGCCTCGATCTGGTCCGTATTGCGCTCGACGACCTCGACGACCGCCTCGCGGACCTCCGCCTCGCTCACGCCCGAGAGGCCCGCCGCCTCGACGGCCTCGCTCGCCGTCAGATCGGGGTCCTCGGCGAGCGTCGTCAGCACCTCGGGGACGCCCTCCTTCGCGAGGTCGCCCGACTCGACGAGGTCGAACAGCGCGAGGAAGTGGTCGTCGGTGAGGTGCTCGACGGGCGCGCCGTCGCGCCGGATCTCCGTCGTCGTCGACTCCAGCGTCGTCGCAGCGAAGGTGGGGTCGACGCCGCGGTCGACCGCCGCCTCGAACAGCGGGAACCGCTGGCCGAACGCGACCTGCTCGGCGAGCCCGGCGTCGAGGCCGAACTCGTCGGCGTACCGTTCGGCCTTCTCGTCGAGGAGTTCCGGCGCCTCCACGTCCGAGGGGTCCGGTTCCACCGGCGGCACGTCCGTCTCGGGGTACATCCGCGCGGCGCCCGGGAGCGGGCGGAGGTAGCGGGTCGTGCCGTCGTCGTTCGCGCCGCGGGTCTCCTCGGGGACGCCCTCCATCGCGGCCTCGGCGCGCTCCGCGGCCGCCTCGATCGCGAGGTCGGCGGTCTCCGGGTCGGCCGCGACGATGGCGACCGCGTCCGCCTCGCCCGCGCCGACCGCATCGCGTAGCGCGTCGACCTCCGCCTCGGTGACGCCGTACGCCGGCAGTTCGTCGGTGTGGAAGATGCCGCCCGCGCCGTGGCGCTTCGCGTGGTCCGACAGCTCCGTGCCGAGCCGGCGGTCGGGCTGGAGTTCGCGGCCAACGAGGCCGTCGAACCCGAACAGCGGGACCGCGGTGACCTTCCCGCCAGAGTCGAGCGCGCCGCGGATGACGCCCGACTCGGTGTCGGCGAAGACATCGGTCGCGTCCGTCACGTCGCCGACGCTCGCGTCGCGTTCGCGGAGTTCGTCGCGGATTTCGAGCAGCTCCGCCTGTCGGCTCACCTCGCCGCGGACGATGTCCTCGATCCCTTGGAGGTCCTGAACGCCCTTCACCTCGACGCGCGCGCCGTCGGCGATGGAGACGTTCACGTCCTGCCGGATGGTGCCGAGCCCGCGCTTGACCGCACCCGTCGAGCGAAGCAGCATCCCGATGCGCTCGGCGGCCTGCCGCGCGCCCTCCGGGCTGCGGATGTCCGGGCCCGTCCCGATCTCGACGAGGGGGACGCCGAGCCGGTCGAGCGAGTAGACGACGCCGTCGTCCGTCTCTTCGACGCGCTTCGCGGACTCCTCTTCGAGCATGAGGTCGACGACCGACACCGACCCGGACTCCGTCTCGATCTCGCCGTCCTGCCCGAGGAGGATCGAGCGCTGGAAGCCGGAGGTGTTCGAGCCGTCGATGACGAGCTTCCGCATGACGTGCGCCTGGTCGACGACCGAGAGGTCGAGTAGGTCGGCGATCTGGAGCGCCACGGAGAGCGCCTCGCCGTCGACGCGGCGGGGCGGTTCGTCGTCCTCCTCGACGAGGCAGGTCGTGTCGTACGCGAGATAGGTGAACTCGCGGTCGACGCGGCTCTCTTCCATCGCGGCGTCGTCCAGCTCGCCCAGTTCGCTCTTCGTCGGGTGGAGCTGTCGGGTGATCGACCGGTCGGACTCGTCGGGGTCGCGCTCGACGGTCGGGGAGTCGCAGAACAGCTTGGTCTCGGTGTCGAGCTGCTGGTGGATCTCCAGCCCGGCGACGAGCCCCAGTTCCTCGTAGTCGTACTCGGGGGTCGCGTCCGTACTCATTACGCCACACTCCGACGGCGCGCGACTAAAAGGGTGGCAGTTCGCGCGGGCGAGGCGACAATCAGCAACAAACAGCCGATGCGGTGGCGCGTGCCTGCGATCGACCGCCCCCGGCGGCCGCGAAGCCAGCACGCGCGAGGGAGTCGGTGGTCCTCCGCTTCGCTCCGGACCACCGACAGGGCGAGAGCCCCGCTCTCGCTTACAACCGGACGTCGTCCGGTGACGAGGCTGGGGGGGCGTGAGGCGCGGTGCTGTGCTGGGCGGGACTCAAAGGGGCAGTCGCGAGGGCGGCGCAGGCGACGTAAACACCGTAGTGAGTGAGCAAAGCGAGCGAACGAGGAGCGCAGCGAGCGTGCGCCGCCCTCGCGACTGGGGCTTTGGAGGTGGTCGCCGCCGGTCCACGAGTAACGATTTATAACCGAGCGGCCGGGGCTGTGGGGCAGTTCACCACCGTAGCATTCCGATCGTAGTCGTCACTTCTTACGTAGCATCGAAAGGAATTATGCGTGGGTGCTGTCGTAGAGACAACACCGGCATCGGTGGGGGTGTGCCCCGAGCGATGCGTGGGACCGGATTTGAACCGGCGGACCTCTACAGGACAGCGCCCTCAACGCTGCGCCGTTGGCCTGGCTTGGCTACCCACGCTCGCGGTGTTCTGTCGCGTCTCCACGTACCCTGTCCCCAATTAAAAGCCCTTCCATTCGAGGGAGCCGTGCCGGGGTTTCGCAGACCGGCGGGCGGCGCGCCGCCGTCCCGATCCGGCGACCGCGACCGGAACGCGTCGACCGCAACCGGCACGCGTTTGGGGGTCGCGTCCCTCCGTCCTGGCATGTCCGACTGGGCCCGCGAGAACGTCTCCGTGTTGACCGCCGTCGCCTCCGGCGTCGCGCTCGCGCTCGTCTTCGGCGCGGTGGGCGGCGTGATCCCGAGTTCGCTGCTCCCGCGCGCGAGCGACGCCGTCCTCGCCGCGATCCCGCACTTCAACGCCGCCGTCTCCGCGACGGCGATCGCAACGATCCTGCTCGGCTGGCGGGCGATCTCCCGCGGGAACGTGACGCGTCATCGGAACTTCATGGTGACCTCGTTCGCGCTGTTCGCCGCGTTCCTCGGGGCGTACCTCTACCGACTGATCCACGTCGGCACCACCGAGTTCCCCGGGCCGGAACTCGTCTACTCGTACGTGTACCTCCCCTTCCTCGCGATCCACATCCTGCTCGCGATCGTCTGCGTCCCCTTCGTCTTCCACGCGCTATTCCTCGCGGCGACGCGCCCGTACGCGGACCTCTATCAGACGCGGCACTCGCAGGTCGGGTTCGTCGGCGCCGTCCTCTGGCTGATCTCCTTCACGATGGGGATCGGCGTGTATCTGCTGCTGTACCACATCTACTGAGGAAAGACGCGAGAAGAGGACTACGCGTTCCGCTCTGCCTTCTTGTGTGCCGCGTAGAACAGCGGGACGAGCAGCGCGCCGGCGAAGCCGAACCCGAGCGCCAGCGTTCCGATGTCGCTCGCGGAGAGACCGCCGTCGGACCCGCCCGAGTCGCCGCTCCCGGAGCCACCGTCGCCGCCAGAGCCACCGCCGCTGCCGGAGCCGCCCTCGGCCTGCGGGTCGACGAGGTCGTCGTCGACGGACCCGACAGCCACGACGCCCTTCATTCCGACCGCCCGGTGGGGTTCACAGAGGTAATTGAACGTGTCACCGTCGCTCGCGTCCTCGAAGGTGTACTCGAAGGTCGTGCCCTCCTCCGAGACGGGCGAGCCGCTGTCGAACGTGCCATCGTCCGCGACGACGTTGTGACCGCCGCCCTGTCCGGTCCACTCCCAGACGACGGTCGCGCCCGGGTCGATGAGGATGGCGGCGGGGCCGAAGCGGAGCCCGTTCTCGCCCGCGCCGACCGAGACGGTGACCTCGTCCTGCCCGCGGTAGTCGTGAGTACCGTCGTAGTTGCTGACGCCCTCGAGCCACCCGTCGTACTGGGCGGCGGCGGTCCCGCTTCCGGCCGCGACCCCCGCCGCGACCGCCGCTCCGGCGGCCCCGGCGCGGAAGAATCCGCGGCGGCTCATCGACGCGGCGTCGCCCTCGGCGGCGTCGGTGTTCCCTGTCATGCTCGCACCTCTGACCGTGATCGTATTTAAGCCCCCGATACGTTCCGAGCGGGCGGCCCGGCGGCGAACGTGTGCGGGGCCGGCGCCGAGTCGGAAGGGTCAGTCGTCCGCCGGCGTCGGGTCCGATACCGGCGCGTCGACATCACGGTCGGTCGCCTCGCCCTCGACATCGAAGGGGTACTCGCCGGTGACACAGCCGAGACAGAGGTCCGCGCGGCTCTCGCCGAGCGCCTCCGCGACCGCGTCGATGGAGAGGTACGAGAGCGAGTCGGCGCCCACCTCCTCGCGGATCTCCTCGGTCGAGGCGTCGGCGGCGATGAGTTCGTCGCGCGTGGCCATGTCGATGCCGAAGTAGCAGGGGGCGAGGATCGGCGGCGCGCCGATCCGGAGGTGGACCTCCTCGGCGCCGGCCTCGCGGACCAGCTCGACGAGCTGCGTCGATGTCGTCCCGCGGACGATGGAGTCGTCGATGATGGTGACCGACTTCCCCTCCACGGTCGACCGAATCGGGTTCAGCTTCAGCCGGACGGCGCGCTCGCGCTCGTCCTGCGTCGGCATGATGAACGTCCGGCCCACGTACCGGTTCTTCATCAGCCCTTCGGCGAACTCCACGCCGCCGTCGTCCGCCGGCCGCGGTTCGCCGGCGGCCGTGGTCTCGCCCGCCGCGTCCGCGTAGCCGGAGGCGAAGGCGCGCCCGGAGTCGGGGACGGGCATCACCACGTCGGACTCGACACCGGACTCCTCCCAGAGCTTCCGGCCGAGCTTCCGGCGCACCTCGTACACGAGGCTCTCGTCGATGACGGAGTCGGGGCGCGCGAAGTAGACGTGTTCGAAGAAACAGTGGGCGGTCGCGTCGCGCTCGACCAACTGATACGTGTCGTAGCCGGTGCCGTCGGGGTCGAGGACGACGAGCTCGCCGGGTCGGACGTCGCGGATCAGCTCCCCGTCGAGCGTGTCGATGGCGGCCGACTCGCTGGCGAGGACGTAGCCGCCGTCGATCTTCCCGAGACACAGCGGGCGGTTGCCAAGCGGGTCGCGGACGCCCAGCACGGTGTCGTCGTGGGTGATCGCCAGCGAGTAGGAGCCGTGGATGCGGTTCATCGTGTGTTTGACCGCCCGCACGAGGTCCTCTTCGAGGAGGTTCCGCGCGAGGTCGTGGGCGATCACCTCGGTGTCGCCGTCGGAGGTGAACGCGTGGCCCGCGGCCGCGAGCTCCTCGCGCACTTCGTCGGCGTTGACGAGGTTCCCGTTGTGGGAGAGCCCGAGCGAGCCGGACTTGAACGACACCGAGAAGGGCTGCGCGCAGCTCTTGTCAAGGCTCCCGGCGGTCGGGTAGCGGACGTGGCCGATGCCCGTGCCGCCCGACAGCGACGCGAGGTCCCCCTCCTCGAAGGCGTCGCCGACGAGGCCGCGCTCGACGTGGCTGTGCTGCTGGAACCCGTCGTGCGTGACGATGCCGGCCGACTCCTGGCCGCGGTGTTGGAGCGCGTACAGCGCGTAGTACAGCGGTCGCGCGGCCTCCCGGTCCTCGAGCGAGACGCCGACGACGCCGCACTTCTCTCGCGGTTCGTCGCCGCCGTAGTCCCCACCGGCGTTCATGTACGCGAGGGTGAGGCGGGCGGCGATAAAAATCCTCGTGTTCGTGGCGTATCGCTCCGCTAATCGTGCGATGATATACGCGATCGTGGATAAAGCTCGGCTCGCCGGCGCGTCGTTACGCCCCCTCTTCAGCACCGACGAACTCGTCGAGGCGCGCGAAGTACGCCTCGCGGGGCACCTGATACGCGTCCCGGTAATCGATCTCGCCCCCGACGAACCGTTCCGCGACATCGACCGCGCCGGCCGCGCCCGCCTCGCGGCTCTCGTGCGTCTCCGCGACCGCCTCGATTTCGGGCTCCAAGAAGAGGACGACGTGCCACTCGTCAGTCGCGTACTGGCCCGAGCCGGGCCGCGCGTTGCGGGAGCCGTTCGTCAGGTAGATCGTCGGGAGACACTCGTCCGGGAGGTCGCCGCTCCCGAAGACGTCGGGGCGGTAGACGAGGATCGCCCGGCCGCTGGGCTCCTCGTTCCACACCCGCCACCCCTCCGGCAGCGATTCGAAGGTCATAGCCTCGCCTCGGTCGCGGAGGCTTGAAAACGTCGCGCTCGGGGAGAAGAATCGTTCCGCGGTCGACGGGGGGCCTCAGTCGACGATGTCCGATCCGCCCGGCGGGAGGAACTCCTGTAGCTGGTCCGCGCTCGCGACCTTCCGCACGAACGACTGGTCCGCGAACCGCTCTTTCAGATTCCGGTACGCCATCATCGCGGCGTCGTTCTGCGCGTACATCCCCGGTTCGAAGGTGAGGTGCGCGGCCGCGCGGTCGACGACGGCCGACGGCGGGCCGCCGATGGCGCGGGTGACCGGCTCGCACTGGACGCCGACGGCGATCCGGCAGGGGACGTCCTCGAAGTACGTCCGGTCGCCGCGGATCACGAAGCTCCCCTTCTCGATGTACTCGCCGCTCTCGGGGGTCTTCGACACCTGGTCGGGGTCGACCATGTACGCGTCGCCCGCGCCGCGGCCGTCCTTCCAGTCAGACGAGTAGGAGACGGCGAACTGCGCGGCCTCCCGCAGGGTCTCCTCCGAGAAGTCGACCGGATCGGCCGACTCCGACGGGCCCGAGGCCTTGAGGATCGTCACCGGCCCCCCGTGCGCCTGCGTGTGGAAGAACCGATCGTGTTTACCCATGTACTTCTTCACCAACTCCTCGTTCTGGTCGGCGTTGCGCCCGCCGATGACGAGGTAGCCGGTCGAGGTGCGGAACCAGCGGAACCGCTCGAACCAGTCGTCCGGGCTGCGGATCGGGATCGAAGAGCGGGAGAGCCAGTCGGTCTCGTACGCCTCGTCGTCGTCCTCGTCGTCGCCCTCTTCCTCGCCGCCGTCGTCGGCCGCCTGCTGTTCCTCCCACTCCGCCTTCCGTTCCTTGACCGCCTCCAGCTCCTCGCGGGTGGACTCGATCGCCGCCATCGCCCCCTCCTTCTTCTCCTCGACGCGTTTCGCCTCCCGGTAGAGGCGGTCGGCGTTGACCTCGACGCCCTCGCTCGCGTCGACCTCGACGCGGACGGGGTCGCCGTCATCGTCCTCGAGTTCCACCGTTACCGTCCCCTCGCCGCCGTCGACGTCGACGACGGCCTCCGCGGCCGGAATTCCCCGCTCCGCGCCGGCGTCGAGCGTCTCCGCGATCTCGTCCCACGGCACCTCGTTCTCGCGGGCCTCCCGCACCGTCGAGATCACCTCGTCGACGAGGTCGTAGTTCGCGTACAGCAGCTCCGCGCGCTCGCGCTCCGCCTGCGCCTGTTCCTCGAACCCCTCGATCGCGCCGCGCTGCTGTTCGATGATCCGCTCCTGTTTGGCGATCTCCTCCTCGAAGTCCGGGCGGGAGGCGCTCGCGTCGGCGGGGGCTTCGCCGTCGCCGGTCTCCTCGCTCCCCAGCCGGTGGAAGTACTCGTCGACGGCGGCGTTGAAGGAGTCGAACCCCACGCTCGGCAGGTCCTCGTGCTCCGCGAGCGGGAAGGGGGTCACGTCGACCACGCGGGGGTCGGCGTCATCGGCGCCGCCGTCGCTCCCGTCGCCGTCGATCGATTCCTCGTACACTCGGGGGTCGATGTCGCCCGAGCGAAGCCGTTCGTCGATCCGGGAGAGGGCGTCGTGGAGCGCCCCGAGTTGGTCGTCCGTCGCCTCCTCGATGGGCGTCTCCTTCGGCACGCCGGCGCGGGTACACACCTCCTCGGCGTAGAGGCCGCCGAGGTTCAACTGGGTGGCGAGGGTGCGCACCACGTCGCTGTCCGACTCGCGCATGTGCCGGTCGAACCCGCCGCGGCTCACGTCAAGGGGGTTGAGCCGCGAGGCAGGGTACTCGTACTGCGAGCCGGGCGCCACCGTCCGGGACTTCAGCCGGACCGTCGACAGCGCCCCGATCACCTCGCCCGTCTCGTCGAGCGCGGCGACGTTGCCCTGCCCGAACAGCTCGGCGACGAGCGTCGTGTTCTGGTCCTCGCGCTCAAACTCGAAGGTGAGGATGCGGTCGAACTCGTACTGCTCGACGCCCGCGAAGTCCGCGCCGGACAGCCGGTTCCGGAGCATCTTCGCGAAGTTCGGCGGGCGGCCCGGCGCGTCCGCGACGTGGTCTGGGTCGGCGGCGTGCGCGCGTTTGATCTCTCCGACCTCGATCATGAGCTCGACGCGACCGCGGTCGAAGTCGCGCAGCTTCAGCCGGAGCAGGTCGTCGTCGTAGAGGTACGCCTTGTCGACCTTCGCGCCCTCGTACCGGTTCAGCTCGGTGACGAGGGCCGCGAGGTCGATGCTCGACAGCTCCCGCTTCTGGTCCATACGTGATAGAGACCGCCGGGGCGGAAAAAGGCGTGTCGTTGTGGGATTCAGCGCGACGGTCGGCTCCCCGCGCGTCAGTTACCGTTGCCTTTCCCCTTGCCGCTGCCGAGGCGCTCGACGGTGTTGAGCGCGTTGATGATCCCGGCACCGAACTCCGAGTCGCTCTTGCCGTTCGCCCCCTCGGCGCCCTTCTGGATCGCCTGCTCGATCCGGCTCGCATTCGCGTTCGGTTCGAGTTCGCGGACGAGTGCAGCGAGGCCGGCGACCCCCTTCACGAAAGTTCGTCGTTCGAAGTTCATGTGAGTAGTCCTCGTGTGACGAGGTACCGATATTGTATCCTGATAGAGTATAAATTTTCATCAATGAATGACTCTGTACTAATCTAAATCCAAGTAAACAGAAAGGCGGTGGTCGCCAGAAACGTCAGTCGACGACGGTACGCGACGGGGGAGCGACTCCCGACGGAAGCGGGCGTGGGTTCGGTCGGCCGAGGGCCTACAGCCGCTTCGACACGTACGGCCCGTCCTGCCGGTAACCGAGCTTGTTGCGGTAGTACTCGCGGGCGCCGATGCCGGAGATGACCGCGACCTTGTCGTAGCCCGCGTCGCGAGAGAGCTCCTCGGCGCGTTCGAGCAGCTTCGTCCCGTACCCCTTATGCTGCCAGTCGCCGTCGCCGCCGATGCCGACCTCGGTGCCGTACACGTGGAGCTCGCGGATCAGCGCGGCGTCTTCGAGCTCCGGCCGGATCGGGTCGCTCTCGGTTCCCGGCGCGCCCGGCTGGTCGGGGGCGAACGAGGGGAACCGTAGTCGACAGAAGCCGACCAGGAGATCGCGGACGGGGTCCTCGAAGGCGATGAAGTGTTCCGTGCCGCCGCCGGCCTCGTAGGTGGTGACCGAGAGTTCCACGTCGTCCGGGTCCGGGTCGGCGTCGTTGTGGCCGACTTCGCGGGCGCGGATGTCGCGCTGGACGATCCCCTTCTCCTCGGCGCGCTGGGCGGCGAGCTGTCGGAGGTTCGACTTCTGGACGCCCGCGTCGATGAAGTCGGCCGGGATGTCGCGCTGGACGCGCTGGAGCCGCGTGTACTTCGGGATCAGGTCCATCACGTCGGCGACGAGGTCGGCCGCCTCCTCGCTCGTGAGCGGGTCGAAGTCGTCGCGCCGCCACCGGTCGTACACCCGCGTCCCCTCGACGACGAGCGTGGGGTAGATCTTCAGGTAGTCGGGGCGCCAGTCGGGGTTCTCGAACAGCTGCCGGAAGTCCTCCAGACACATCTCGCGGGTCATCCCGGGCTGGCCCGGCATCATGTGGAAGCCGACTTTGAACGCGGCGTCGCGCAGGCGGCGGTTGGCGTTCCGGCTCGCCTCGTTGCCGTGGCCGCGGTGCATCTCGCGGTTGATCCGCTCGTAGGTGGTCTGGACGCCGACCTCGACCTTCGTGCCGCCGAGGTCGAGCATCCGGTCGATCTGCTCCGGGTCGCACCAGTCGGGCTTCGTCTCGAAGGTGGTGCCGATGTTGCGGATCGGATTCGTCTCGTTCTCGGCGATCACGTCTTCGAGGTACTCGAACTCGGTCTCCTCGGGCGCGGGCGCGAACGACTCGCCCTCCGCGGGCTCCGGCTCCTTGTCGAGGTCGTAGTCGTTCATCGCCTGGAGCGCGCGCTTGACGAACCACTCCTGGTAGTCGTGCGAGCGCGCGGTCATCGTCCCGCCCATGAGGATGAGCTCCACCTTGTCGACGGGGTGGCCGATCTTGCGGAGCTGTTCGAGCCGGAGCGTGACCTGCCCGTACGGGTCGTAGTCGTTCTGCTCGCCGCGGGCCGCCGCGGGCTCGTGGCCCGTGTACGACTGCGCGGAGGAGAACTCTGAGGCCGGGCCGCCCGGGCAGTAGAGGCACTTCCCGTGCGGGCACAGTTCGGGGGAAGTCATGATCGCCACGGGGGAGACCCCGGACGCGGTCCGGACGGGCTTGCGCTGGACCACCTCGATCACGTCGTCGCGGTGCTCCGTCGGTGCGTGGTCGAGGATCTCGGTGTTCTTCGGCACCTTGGGGGAGCCGAACTCCGAGCAGGCGTCGAGCTTGGCGCGTTCGAGGTCGTCGCGCTCGATCTCGCCGTCGAGGATCCTGTCGACGAGGTGTTCGCAGGTGCGGACGAACGCCTCGGAGTCGGTGGGGTCCCCGGAAGCGGCGTCGTCGGACTCGGCGTCGCCCGCCGCGTCGGTACTCATTACTCTCCGATCCGCGAGTTTCGGGGTTAAGCGTGTCGCACCCGGGCGCCGACTCGGTGCGCCGAGCCGTTTACCACAGAATATATTAGTTAGTGGTATTACCGAGTGATTATGCCAGCGACACAGATGGAGCGGGCGCGACGCGGCGAGGTCACCTCCGCGATCGAACGCGCGGCGGCACGCGAGAACCGCGACCCGGAGTTCGTCCGCGAGGCGGTCGCCGAGGGGCGCGCGGTGATTCCGAACAACCACGCGCACGACGCGCTCGACCCGATGGTCATCGGCCGGGCGTTCGCCACGAAGGTCAACGCGAACATCGGAAACAGCGAGACGACGAGCGGCCGGGAGGAGGAGCTCGAAAAGCTCCACGCGGCGGTCCACTACGGCGCCGACACGGTGATGGACCTCTCGACGGGCGACGAGCTGGACGCGACCCGCGAGGCCAACGTCGCGCACTCGCCGGTGCCGGTCGGGACGGTCCCGATCTACGAGGCGGTCAAGCGGGCCGAGTCCGCCGAGGCGATCACCCGCGAGCTCCTGCTCGACGTCATCGAGAAACAGGCGCGGCAGGGCGTCGACTACATGACGGTCCACGCGGGGATACTGATGGAACACCTCCCGCTGACCGACGGCCGGAAGACGGGGATCGTCTCGCGAGGGGGGTCGATCCTCGCGCAGTGGATGGAGGAGAACGGGTCGCAGAACCCGCTGTACGCGAATTTCGAGGCAATATGTGAGATATTCGCCGAACACGACGTGACGGTCTCGCTCGGGGACGGCCTCCGGCCGGGCTGTGTGGCCGACGCGAGCGACGAGGCGCAGTTCGCCGAGCTCGACACCCTCGGAGACCTCACGCGGACCGCGTGGGACCACGGCGTCCAGGTAATGGTGGAGGGCCCCGGCCACGTCCCGCTGGACGATATCGCGGAGAACGTCGAGCGGCAGCAGGCGGTGTGCGACGGAGCGCCGTTCTACGTCCTCGGCCCGCTGGTGACGGACGTGGCGCCGGGGTACGACCACATCACGAGCGCGATCGGCGCGACCGAGGCCGCGCGGGCCGGCGCGGCCATGCTGTGCTATGTGACGCCGAAGGAGCACCTCGGACTGCCGGAGCCCGAGGACGTGCGGGACGGTCTCGCCGCGTATCGTATCGCGGCGCACGCGGCCGACGTGGCGAACGACCTCCCCGGCGCGCGCGACTGGGACGACGCGCTCTCTGAGGCGCGGTACGAGTTCGACTGGCGGCGCCAGTTCGACCTCGCGCTCGACCCCGAGCGCGCGCGGTCGTACCACGACCAGACGCTTCCGGGAGACAACTACAAGGAGGCCCGCTTCTGCTCGATGTGCGGCGCGGAGTTCTGCTCGATGCGGATCGATCAGGACGCCCGAGACGCGGACGGCGAGATGGCGTCGATAGCGGGATCAGAGGGGACGGACCTCGACGCGTCGCCGGCCGCGAGCGTGAACCTCCCGCCGGTCGGGACCCACGACACGAGCCGCGTGCCGGAGCGGATCGAGGTCGAGGGAGTGACGTTCACCCCGGAGACCACGGACGACGACTGATGCGGGCGGAGGGGCCGATGCGGGCGAGCCGCGGCCACAAGCGCGCGTCGGCGCGGGAGCGTCGAACCCGGCCGGTTTTAGGCCGCCACGCCCGTAGCCGCCGCCGTGCTACGGAAGGACCTCCTGCGCGTCTCCCGGGCGGGCGGCGGCTACCGCCCGCAGTTCACCGGGCGGGAACATCGGCCGCTCGCGGCGCGCGTGCTCGGGGCGTTCGAGTCGCACGTCGGCGAGCGCCGCGGCGACCTCGACGACGCGCTGGCGGACTTGGAGGCCGACGCGGCCGCGCGGAACGGCGACTTCAAGCTCGTCCGCGGGCTGGCGGCGCTCGTCGAGCGCGAGTGCGAGTTCGAGACGCGCGCGGCCGTCCCGCCGCGTCGCGTCCGGCGGGCCGCGTTCGAGGCCGCGGAGGCGGTCGGCGTCGCGAGCGAGGCGGAGCGAGAGACCGCGGTCGACCGCGCGGCCGACGCGCTTGGGATCGACTCGAGGGACGTGTCGGCGTCGCTGTACGCCGACCGCGACGTGAATCGGGTACTCGTCGACGCCGACGTGCGCTGGGACCCCGACACGCTGCTGGAGCAGTACAACCTCTCTCTGGCCCAGACTACGCTGTTCGACGCCACCGAGGTCAGAGTGCGGTCGAACGACCCGAAGCGGCTCGTCTCGGCGGTGAAGCGCCTGCGGCTGATGTACGAACTGGAGCAGACTCCCGAGGGCCGGGAGCTCGTCGTCACCGGGCCTGACGCGCTGTTCTCGCGCACCCGACGGTACGGGACCGCCTTCGCGAGACTGCTCCGGACCGCCGCGGAGTCCGCCGAGTGGTCGCTGGAGGCGACGATCGACGACCGCGGCCGCGAGCGAACGATGCGGCTCTCGGACGGCGACGTGACCGTGCCCGACGTGGAGCCGGTGGCGGAGCCCGACTTCGACAGCGGGGTCGAAGCGGACTTCGCCGGTCGGTTCCGCGGGCTCGACCTCGACTGGACCCTCGTCCGCGAGCCGGAACCCCTCGAAACCGGCGCGAGCGTCATGATCCCGGACTTCGCGTTCTACTACGACCACGCCGACTTCCGGCTGTTCTTCGAGGTCATGGGCTTCTGGACCCCCGAGTACGTCGAGAAGAAGCTCGGCCAACTCGCTGACGTGGAGGACGTGGACCTGCTCGTCGCGGTCGACGAGAGCCTTGGCGTCGGCGAGGAGGTAGCCGCACGCGACCACCGCGTCGTCACCTACTCGGGCGCGGTCCGCGTGAAGGACGTGGTCGACGTGCTCCGCGAGTACGAGGCCGAGTTCGTCGCGGACGCCGCCGCCGCCCTCCCGGACGCCTTCGAACCGGCGGACGACGTGCTCCCCCTGCGGGACCTCGCCGACCGACACGGCGTGAGCGAGGCGGCGGTGGAGGGCGGGCCGTTCCCCGCCCACGAGCTCGTCGGCCGCACGCTGGTCAGACCGGCGGTGTTGGAGCGAATCGACGACGATATCGACGACGGGGCGGCGCTGTCCACGGTGGAGGCGACGCTGGACGAGTACGGCGTCGACGACGCGAGCGCAACCCTCTCGACGCTCGGCTACCGAGTTGAGTGGGAGGGGCTCGGCGGCGGAACGGTGAGACGGAAGGAGTAGTCCGCGGTTCGCGAATTACTCGTCGGTGACATTGGAGATAGGTTTATATATCCTAACCGAACATTTTCGCAACCGAGGTTACGCATGGTCACGAACATCCAAACGCAGCTGCTGGGCAGAGACGTATCGTTCCCGGTCGAGGAGTCGCGCTTCGCCTACTGGCTCGTCGTCTTGCGTCTGATCGTCGGGTGGTGGTTCCTCCACGCGGGACTCGACAAGTTCCTCGCGTGGCCGTTCGACGCGAGCTGGTTCGTTGGCGGCGCGGCGGCGCAGACGAGCCTCGGCCCGGTGGTCACGCTGTTCTCCGACGGGATCCTGTTGTCGTTCACGAACATCATGGTCCCCTTGGGACAGACGCTGATCGGGTTGGGGCTGATCGTCGGCGCGCTGACGCGGCTGGCGGCGTTCTTCGGCGCGTTCCTGATGACGTTCTTCTACTTCATCAACGGCGAGACCGGCGGCTGGGCTCACGGCGTGATCACCGGCGACCTGCTCGGGCTGCTGATCTTCGCGATGATCGCCACGCTCGGGGCCGGGCGCGTGCTCGGCGTCGACGCCTACCTCGCGAAGACGTCGTTCGTCAGGGACCACCCGCGGCTGCGGTACTTAATCGGCTAACGAGGTGACGACGCATGAGCCAACTCACTACCATGGAACGAGTCGGACTGTACGGCGGCGGCGCGCTCATCCTGATCGGCACGGTCGGGATGGGGCTGCTCGAGATAGTCGCGGGAGCGCCGCACCCGGTGTCGGGAGAGGGACAGGTCGTCCACGAGACGCTGATAAGCCTCAGCGTCCGGTCGTACACCATCCTGCTGGGGCTGCTGCTACTGGCGGCGTACGGAATCACCAACCTCGCCACCAAACCGCCGGAGGACACGTCGATCTGACCCGCACGACCCGCTGGAGCGCCGTCGAACCGCGGCGCTCCGACGACTGACTTTTTACCGAACGCCGGGAGGACCGCTCACTCCACGACCGGCAGGTCCGCCCGGCTCCCCTTCGGGACCACGGAGCGCAGCTCGTCGTAGAGGTACAGCCCAACCCCGATCGGGACCGACTCGCCCGCGACCTCGTGGGTCGCGATCAGGTAGCCCCAGTCGCCGTCCCACTCGGGGAGGTCTTGGTCGTCACCCGCCGCGAACCGGGACGCCTGCGCCGGGTCCAGTTCGATCGCGTTCTTGGTCGCGAGGCGACCGAACCGCGAGACCGCCCGGCCGGTCGGCTTCCAGTGGTCCTGTCGCGTGCGCAGGAAGGTCATCCCGATCGCCTCGACCTCGCTGGGGTCGGTCGCCTCGCCGTTGAAGATCCAGATCTTCCCCGCGCCCTTCTCCCAGAAGGAGTACTCCGCGAACACCTCGGGGTCGATCCCGAACCGCTCCTCCCACCAGTCGAGGACCTCCGCGCGGCTCGCACGGCCCTCGACCTCGCGGTCCGCAGGGGTCGCGGGGAGCCGGTCGAACCGCTGGCCGTCGTTGGTGGGGGCGTCGCCCGCCTCTCCGCCGGTCTCGTCGCTCACGCGTCCACCACCCCGTCGGCGGCGGCCGCGCTATCGGTCTCATCGCCCGCCGCGCCGCCGACTCGAAGCTTCGCGCAGAAGAAGCCGCCCGTGTCGTTGCGGTGGGGGTAGATCCGCTGCGCGCGCGTCACCGACTCGTCGTACGTCTCCCCCTCCCACTCGGTCACGCCGGGGTCGGCGTCGAGCGGCAGGTCGAACTCGACCAGTTCGCAGTCCTCGTTCGCGAGGACGTGGTCGAGGACGGCCTCGTTCTCCTCGGGCGCGAACGTACACGTGGAGTAGACGACGACGCCGCCGGGGCGGGTCGCCTGGACGGCCCTCGCCAGGACGCCCTTCTGGATGCCGGCGACCGCGTGGACGTGGTCGAGCGTCCACTGGTCGAGGACGTCCGGGTTCTTCCGGCACGTGCCCTCACAGGAGCAGGGCGCGTCGACCAACGCGCGGTCGAACTCGTCGAACGCCAGCGGCTTCGTCGAGAAGTTGCGGGCGTCCTGGTTCGTGACGATCGCGTTCGTGATCCCGAGGCGCTCGGCGTTGTGCCGGAGCGCGGAGAGGCGCCCGAGGTTGTTGTCGTTGGCGACGACGGTCCCCTCGTCGTCCATCGCGTCGGCGATCTGGGTGGTCTTGCTGCCGGGCGCCGCGCAGGCGTCCCAGACGCGCTCGCCGGGTCGCGGGTCGAGGGCGAGCGTCGGCAGCACGGACACCTCCTCCTGCCCGTGAGTCCAGCCGTGGACGTACGGCCAGTTGCCGCCGGGGTTGCCGTCGGGGAGCCGGAAGAGGCCGTCGTGCCAGTCGACGGGCTCGTAAGCGACGCCCGACTCGTCGAACGCCTCGCGGACGCGGGCCGGCGTCGCCGCGATCCCGTTCGTGCGCACGACCGAGGGGAGGGGCCGGTCGCACGCCGCCCGGAACGCGTCGACGTCGTCGACGAGCGACTCGTATCGGTCGAGCGGATTCATGGCCCCCCTTTCGCGTCGGGCCGTTAGACCGTTTCGGGACGCGCGAGGTGCCTCCCGCCGCCGCACCTTTAGGTCGACCCCGGGCGTACGGCCGCACATGGCACGCATCTCCGTCCTCGACGACGGCGTCTCGCTGGACGAGCCGACGCTGATAGAGGGGTTCCCCGGCGTCGGGCTCGTCGGGAAAATCGCGACGGACCACCTGATCGACGCCCACGGGATGACCCACTACGCGAACGTCCACTGCGACGGGCTCCCGCCGGTGACCGTCTACCGCGAGTCCGAGACGGCCGCGACGACCCCGGTCCGGCTGTACGCCGACTCCGAGCTGGATCTCGTCGCGCTGCGCAGCGACGTCCCCGTGAACCCGGGGGCGGCGACGGAGGTCGCGGCCTGCCTCGGCTCGTGGTTCGACGAGATCGACCTGTTCCCGGAGTTCCTCTCCGGCCTCGGCCGCGAGAAGGACGAGGAGCCCCCGGAGCTGTACGGGATCGCGACCGGGAACGGCGCCGAGGCGCTGGACCGCGCCGAGGTGTCGGAGCCGTCGGAGTCCGGGCTCGTCTCCGGGCCAACGGGCGCGATGCTGGCGGCCGCGCTGGAGGACGACCGCGACGCGGTCGGGCTCGTCGTCGAGTCCGACCCGCAGTTCCCCGACCCCGAGGCGGCGCGGGCGCTCATCGTCGACGGCATCGACCCGATCGCGGGGATCGAGACGCCGACCGACGGGCTCGTGGAGCAGGCGACGGAGATCCGGAACGCGAAGCGCCAGCTCGCAGAGCAGATGCGACAGGCGACCGAGGAAAGCACGCAGGCCGAGCCGCTGAAGATGTTCCAGTAGGCGGGGTCAATCCGCTGCGTCGCCCTCCAGCTCGTCGAGGATCGGCCGGTACTTCAGCTGGACCTCGTCCCACTCGCGGTCGGGGTCGGAGTCGGAGACGACGCCGACGCCGGCGAACAGCGTGGCTCGACGGCGGGTTCCGACCGCGGACCGGATCGCGACCGCGAACGCGCCGTTGCCGGCGGCGTCGATCCAGCCCACCGGCGCGGCGTACCAGCCGCGGTCGAACGGCTCCGTCTCGCGGATCGTCGTCAGCGCGCGGTCCGGCGGGAGCCCGCCGACCGCCGGGGTGGGGTGGAGCGCCTCAACGAGTTCGAGGACGTGTCGGTCCGCGTCGAGCTCGGCGGTGATCGGCGTGTGGAGGTGTTGGACGGTCGCGAGTCGTCGAACCCGACGCTCGCCCGCGGAGACCGACGCGGCGAACGGCTCAAGCTGGTCGCGGACCGTCTCCGCGACCAGCTCGTGCTCGTGAACGTTCTTCTCGTCGTCAAGGAGCTCGCGCGCGAGCCACTCGTCTTCGCTCGGCGTCTCGCCGCGGCCGGTCGTCCCGGCGAGCGCGTCGGTCTCGACGGTCCGCCCCCGCAGCGAGACGAGTCGCTCCGGCGTGGCGCCGAAGAAGGCGCTCTCCCCCGCGGCGGGCTCGAACCAGTAGCGGTGGCAGTCGGGGTACTTCTCGGCGAGGCGTTCGAGGGTGGCCGCCCGCGGGAAGTCGGCCGCGAGGTCGGCCTCCAGCGCCTGCGCCAACACCACCTTCTGAAGGTCGCCGTCGGCGATCCTGTCGACCGCGGCGCCGACGCTCTCGCGCCACGCGTCGCGGCTCGTCGTCCGGCGGCTCTCGCGGATCCCCGGGCGAGGGGGCCGGGAGCCGGCGGCCGCGGTCGGCGACCCGGCGTCGACGGCGTCGAGGGCGGCGAACCGGTCGACCTCGCGGGCGAGCCGGTCCTCGACGCCGTCGACGCCGGCGTCCGGCCCGACCGCGTTGACCGTGAGCCACGCACCGTTGTCGGCGTAGGTCAGCTGGACCCGCGGCAGGACGAACCGGGCCTCCGGAAACGGCGCCCACGGCTCGCCGTCGCAGGCGCCCTCGTGGAAGGCGAACCCGCCGAACACGCGGGGGCGGGCCGCCTCGGTGCCGGCGTGGACGTCGCCGGACTCGAACAGCTCCGTCGCCGACTCGCGGATCGCCGCGAACCGGTCGCCCCCGGACGCGGTCAGCGTCGCGGCCTCGCCGCCGCCGATCACCAGCGCGTCGTCCGGCGCGCTCCACGTCGTGCGCGGGGTGGGAAGCGCCTCGAACGCCGCCGCGAACGCCGGCTCGACGACCTCGGTGGTCCGGCTGACCAGCGGCGACGACGACCGCGAACGCGCCTGTTCCATGCGTATCGAGTCGGGGACGTGGACCCTTTATCCTGACTATCGGGGCGGAGGACCGGGGGAACTCGGGCGACGACGCGGACGGGCCGAGCGCGACCCCGGGGGGCGCTCAGCTGTAGCGCTCCTCGTTCCAAGGGTTCGCCGTGTCGCTGTACCCCCGCTTCTCCCAGTAGCCGAGTTCGGGCTCGGTGAGGAACTCGACGC
The DNA here is from genome assembly GCF_002727095.1 of Halorubrum sp. C191. Lineage (NCBI taxonomy): Archaea > Methanobacteriati > Methanobacteriota > Halobacteria > Halobacteriales > Haloferacaceae > Halorubrum > Halorubrum sp. C191. Next base: position 23,088 of record NZ_NHNZ01000055.1, read on the forward strand.
CCGAGACCCACTTCGCGCCCTTGTACGCGTACTTGTGCGGCGTGACGACGCGGATGGGGCCGCCGTGGTCGGCCGGGAGGTCGTCGCCGTCGTAGCCGTAGGTGAGCTGGACGCCCGGCTTCGTACACTCGTCGAGCGGGAGGTCGGTCGTGTAGCCGTCGAGCGCGTGGAACATGACGTGTTCGGCGTCGTCGCGGACGCCGGCGCGCTCGGCGAGGTCGGCGAAGGAGACGCCCGTGAACTCGCAGTCGAACTTACTCCAGCCGGTCACGCAGTGGAAGTCCTGTCGCTGGGTGACCGACGGGAGGTCGCGGAACTCGTCGAGCGAGAGGGAGAGCGGCTCCTCGACCGCGCCCCACACCTCGAACTCGAACGTCACCGGGTCCCACGAGGGCGTCCCGCTCTTCGAGAGGACCGGGAAGCCGTCCGTCTCGCGCTGGCCCGGAGGGAGTCTGTCGTCGCCGTACTCGCGGTAGAGGTCGGTGAGGTCCTCGGCCGCGTCGACGCCGGAATCGGTCATGAACCGCCGTTCGGCCCGGACCGACGTATGAATGTCGCTCTCAGAGGACGCGCTGGGGACCCGCGAGTGTCGCCCTCGAACGGCACGGACGCCCGGCGGCGAGACGCCGGTACCGCTCGGCGGGGGATTCGTACAAACCTAACCGACCTTCAGAAGAACAAAAATGAACTTTCGAGTCTCTGCTTTGAGTTTTCATATCTCCGGATCTGCGACGCCAATTTTATATACGCCATGCCACAAGACCCGGACAGCAAATGCCACAAGTGAAGATAACCGTGCCGGAGCATCTGGAGATGCAGATCGCCCAGATGGTCGAGGAAGGAGAGTTCCTCAACCGCGAGGAGGCGGTCGAGGAGCTGTTGTCGACCGGCATCAAGGCGTACAAGACGAGCGGCCCGCGAGACGACGACGACTCCAACGGGTTCGAGGACGAGGGGATGATGGGCCACGAAGACGAGTACGTCTTCTGACCGCGCGGCTCCCTCGGTCGAGGTCTCCGCGGCGCAGAACCGTGCGTACCGCCCTCAACAACGCTTAAAGGGCCTACGACCCGTATCCGTGGGTATGCACAAGGACGAGCTGCTTGAGCTTCACGAACAGATGGTGACGATCATGGAGCACTTCCGCGCGCAGGAGACGGTCGACGGGTCGCTGTTCGACCCCTACGACGAGCTCGAAGTCGACCCCTCCCACGTCCACAAATCGAAGAGCGAACACAAACACGCCGTGTTCGTCCTCGGTAACGCCTTGGCGAACGCGATGAGCGAAGACGAGTTCTCGCCCGCCGGCCGCGTCGGCAAGCGGATGGAGGAGCTGGCCGACGACGCCGAGAACAAGATCTGACTCGTCGGACGCTTTCGCCCGCCTGCTCGACCTCGCATTACGCCCGACCCCGTACCGCGTTCGACCCCCGTTATTGATGTGTGCGCGGCCCCGTCGAACCTGACATGGTCGCGGACGCGCTGGCGTCGGACACCGTCCACCTCGCCGCCGGCGGCGTCGCCGTCGCCGTCGCGCTCGCCGCGGTGTTCCTCGCGGATCGACGAGGGGCCGACTGGACGCGGACGCTCCGCTCGCGGCTCCTGCTCGGTGTCCCGTGGGGGACGCTCCTCGTTGTCGCCGGCGTGATCGGAGTGTACCTGTTCGTCCAGTCCGGAATCGACGACCCGAACCGACCGGTCGTGATCCCGTTCCGGTCGTGGTCATACTTCTACCCGGAGGGGCTCGTCTGGTCCAGCTTCGCGCACGCGGGCCGCGGACACATCACCGGGAACCTCCTCTCCGCGCTCGTCGCGGGGAGCCTCGCGGAGTACGCGTACGGCCACTTCCCCGAGGGACGCGAGGTCGGCGACCGGGAGCGGGCCGCCGTCCGGTCCCGCCGACTCCCGGATCGCCTGCGAGGTCTCCCGGGTCGAGTCCGTGAGATGCCGAGTCGAGCCCGACGGCTGCCGAGCCGGATCCGCGCCGTCGAATCCCCCGGCGAGAACCCCTACGTCCGTGCGTTCCTGATCGTCCCCGGCGCGGCGGTCGCGTTCGGCCTCGTCTCCGCGCTGTTCGCGTTGGGGCCCGTGATCGGCTTCTCCGTCGTCGTGTTCGCGTACTGGGGGTTCGCGCTCGTCACGCGTCCCGTCGCCGCGGTCGTCGCCACGACGGGAACGGCGCTCGTCGGCGTCGTCTACGACGCCCTCCGGACGCCGGTGGCGTTCGCCGAGGCGTCCCCATCCTACGGCGCCCCGGGGTGGGCGAACGTCGCGATCCAAGGGCATGCGCTCGGGCTCATCGGCGGCGCCCTCGTCGCCGTCGTACTCCTGCGGCGGCGGCGGACTCGAGGGCGGGACGACGGAAAACGCAGCGAGGACCGCGACGCGGGCGCGACCCCCGGTCGGTGGCGGTTCCATCCGAATGCCGCGCCGGACCACGACGGGTCGCGCGCGGACGCGTCGGAGCGCACCGCGCTCGTCGTCTTCGGGGCGCTCCTGCTGTTCGGCGCCTCGCGTCGGCTGTGGGCGGTGTACTGGTACCTCGGCAACGAGCGGTACCAGCTGTACCGCGCGGTCGGCGTTGGGCTGCTCGCCCTGCTGGCCGCGATCGTCGCCGTCGCGGCCGCCTCGCGCGACGACCCGCTCTGGCCGTCCCGAGCGGTGCCGAAGCCCGAGACGCTCAGAGACGGGATCCGGTCGTCGACGCCGGCGGCGGTCGGACTGGTCCTGCTCACGGCGGCGCTGGCGGCCGTCGCGGGGCCGGCCGTCGTGCCGAACCTCGTCACGGTCGAGGACGGCGACCTCCCGGGCGACCCGATCGAGGTCGAGGGGTATCAGGTGACCTACGCGGAGAACGTCGAGGACCGACTCGTGGGCGTCGTCGACGTGGAAGCGTTCGGGCGCTCGACGTCGGTCAACACGTCGGGGGTGATCGTCAGCGACCCCGACCGCGAGATATGGACGACCGCCGTCTCGAAGGGGAACCTCGCGTTCTGGGGGTACCGCGCGGTCGACGTGGGGGGCACCGGCTGGCGGGAGACCGTCTGGGTTCAGCGGGTCGGCTGGGTCGCCGCGAACGGCGGTCCGGCGTACCGGGTCGACGTGGTCAGGAACGAGACGAGACGGACGCTGTTCACGAGCGACCCCGCCCGGGCTGAGCCCCGGATCGACGGGCGGAACGTCGTCATCGCGGCCACGCCCGACGGGTTCGAACTGACGGTTGCCGGCGGCAGCGGGAACAACGTCACGGCGCCGCTCCCGGCCGCGAACGAGACCGAGACCGTCCGCGGGATCACGTTCGTTCGCGAGGGCAACGCCGTGTTCGCGCAGCGCGGCGAGACGCGAGTGCGGATCGCACAGCGGGAGCGGTACGAGGGACAGCGGTAGCCCGCGCCGGCGGGCCGGGAAGAGAGCGTCCGGCCCCCTACGACCACTCGATCCGGTACACTTCGGTGTCGATGTCGCGCGCCTCGTCGGTGTGGTGATCAAACTGTGCGTCAATCCGGAACTCGGCCGCGAACGCGTGCGTCACCTCGCCGCCCTCGTCGGCGGCGAACGCCTCGACGAACTTCCGGCTACCGGCGTTGTGGACCGAGTAAGAGACTTCGGCGAGGTCGCTCGCGACCGCGAGGAACTCCCGATCTGCGTTGCGGTTTCCGTCCTGTGCGCCGAACGGCGGGTTCATGACGACGGTCGTGGGCTCGGAGACTGCGAGCGGCGGGCGGGTCGCGTCGCCACGAACCCAGTGGACCGGCGCGCTGGCGGCGACGCGGCGCTCGTTCCCTCGGGCGGTCGCGAGCGCGCCCCCGTCGAGTTCGAGGCCGACGACGCGGGCGGGGCCGCGAAGCGCCGCCGCCAGCGCGAGCATCCCCGTGCCGGCGCCGAGGTCGAGCACGGTCCGCCCCTCGACGTCGCCGTGGAGGTCCGCCAGGTGGACGACGTGGGCGGCCAGCTCCGGCGGCGTCGGGTACTGTTCGAGGGCGGCGTCGGGGCGCTCGAAGCCGGCGACGACGCCGAGCTTGGTCGCGAGCGAGCGCTTCGTCGCCATCGGTCAGGCGCCGCCGGCGTCCGCGCCCACCCGGACGAGTTCGACGCCCTCGCGGTCGGCCCGCTCGGCGAGCGCCGCGAGCGCCGTGCGGGCCTCTTCGCGGACTTCGCCGGTGACGCTGACCTCGATCCGGCCGGCGCCGAGGAACGCCGCGGCGCGGAGGAGCCCGCGCAGTCGGTCGACCTCGCGCTGTCGCTCGAGGGTGCTCTCGGCGTCGAACTCGGCTTCGGCGGCGACCGCGGCGGGCTGGTAGCCGCGGGCCGCGAGCCCCCGCTTGAGGTCGCGGAGGTGCTCGGGCGCGGTGCTGTCGAGGTCCGCCGCGTCGATGACGACGGGATCGACGTCGGCCGGGCGACAGCCGCGAAGCGTGCGTTCGACGCCGGGCGGGGAAGTCGTACTCATACACGCCTATTGGTATAGGTTATACAAAAATCTTCTTGAATGTTTAGGAGTAATAAACTTGGGCACCGGGGGTAAGACCGACGGAACTGGCGAGAGGTGGGCGTCAAACGACGCCCGAGGCTCGACCGGGGCTCCGTCCACGGTCACGTTTCGTGCGTCTCGGTGCGGGTGGTCGGGCGACGGTAGGGCAGCCAACGATGTGTATTCTGTTCGCTAATCTGCTATTGATCCCTCTCTAACGTCCGAAAACGCGATTTTACGTTGGTTCGAGAACCGTCAGGATCGATGATAGGGGTGGACAAGGCTTAAATGCGCGACTGACCAGAAACCTTTTAATGGAACGTCCGAGTCGCCAGCGGCAACAGGAGCGGGACACGGAGCAGGAAACGGACGAATCGACGGTCTCCTGTCCGGAGTGTGACTCGGAGAACATCGTCACCGACGCCGATCAAGAGCTCGTCTGCGAGGACTGCGGGCTCGTCTTGGACGAGCGGAACATCGACCGCGGGCCGGAGTGGCGCGCGTTCAACCACAACGAGCGGCAGTCGAAGTCCCGGGTCGGCGCGCCGATCACGGAGACGATGCACGATAAGGGGCTGACGACGACGATCGACTGGAAGGACAAGGACGCGTACGGGCGGTCGCTCTCCTCCGAGAAGCGCTCGCAGATGCACCGACTGCGGAAGTGGCAGGAGCGGATCCGGACCAAGGACGCGGGCGAGCGCAACCTCCAGTTCGCGCTCTCTGAGATCGACCGCATGGCGAGCGCGCTCGGCGTTCCCCGGTCGGTACGGGAGGTCGCCTCGGTCATCTATCGACGCGCGCTCAACGAGGACCTCATCCGCGGCCGCTCCATCGAGGGCGTCTCCACCGCCGCCCTCTACGCCGCCTGCCGGCAGGAGGGGATTCCCCGGAGCCTCGACGAGGTCGCAGACGTGTCGCGGGTTCCGCAGAAGGAGATCGGCCGGACGTACCGCTACATCTCCCAGGAGCTCGGCCTAGAGCTGAAGCCGGTCGATCCCAAACAGTTCGTCCCCCGGTTCGCGTCCGCGCTCCAGCTCTCCGAGGAGGTCCAGTCGAAGGCGACCGAGATCATCGATGTCTCAGCCGAGCAGGGGCTGCTCTCCGGGAAGTCCCCCACCGGTTTCGCGGCCGCCGCCATCTACGCCGCGTCGCTGCTCTGTAACGAGAAGAAGACCCAACGCGAGGTCGCCGACGTGGCGCAGGTCACCGAGGTCACCATCCGAAATCGGTACCAAGAGCAGATCGAAGCGATGGGCTTCCGTTAGGCGGTCGGCCGGTCGAGACCCCGGAGTTCGTCCCGTCTCGGGATCTGAACAGTTGGATCGGGTTTTTAATCGCTACCCGCTGTAGCGGGGAGTGTGATGTACTCGGATGTCCTCGTTCCGACCGACGGCAGCCCGGCGTCGGACGCCGCGATCGAACACGCGATCGACCTCGCAGACCGGTACGACGCTCGCCTCCACGCGCTGTACGTCGTCGACGGCGCGGCGTACTCCAGCCTGGAAGCGGGCGCGGAGATCGTCGTCGAGGCGCTCGAATCGGAGGGCGAGGAGGCGACGGGACGCGTGGCGGACGCCGCCGCGGACGCGGGCGTGGAGTGCGTCACCACCGTCGCGTCCGGCACCGCCTACCAGTCGATCCACGACTACGTCGACGAGAACGACATCGACGTGGTGGTGATGGGGACCCACGGCCGGAAGGGGCTCGACCGTTACCTGCTCGGGAGCGTCACCGAGCGGGTCGTCCGCACCTCGGACGTTCCGGTGTTGACCGTGCGACAGCCGGCGGATGAGTAGCCGCACGGCCTCGGGCGAACGGGGGTGACACCGATGCGCGACTGGCTCTCTCACCGCGTGGTCTCGTCGCCGGACGGGACCGCCCTCGTCCGCGCCGAGGACGGCGAGGCGTGGAGCTACACAGACCTCGACCGGCTCGTCGCCGAGACGGCGGGGCGACTCGTCGCGCACGGACTGGGCGAGGGCGACCGGGTCGGCGTGCTCACGCCCCCGTACGTGGGCACCGTCGGCCTCGTCCACGCGACGATGCGGATCGGCGCCACGTTCGTCCCGCTCGGCGAGGAGCTGACCGCCCGCGAGATCGCCGCGCGGATCGACCGGACCGACCTCGACGCCGTCGTCTGCGCCGAGCCGACCGAATCGACCGCGACCGCCGCGGTGTCCGAGATCGAGGGCGTCCCCGTTTACTCCGTGGACGACCCGGCGGACGCGGACGTAACTGGGATCCACGACGTCGATCCGGCGTCGCTCGATCCCCCGGAGTGGTCGTTCGAGGACCCGCTCTGCGTGCTGTTCACCTCGGGGACCACCGGCGAACCCAAGCCTGTCCCGCTGACCGCGGGCAACGTGTACAGCTCCGCGGTCGCCTCCGCGTTCCGCCTCGGGGTCGAGGCCGACGACCGCTGGCTGGTGTCGCTGTCGCTCCACCACATGGGCGGGCTCGCGCCGGTGTACCGGTCGGTGCTGTACGGGACGACCCTCGTGTTACGCGAGGGGTTCGACGCGGGCGGCACCGCCGACGACATCGACGCCTACGACGTGACCGGCGTCTCGCTCGTCCCGACGATGCTCCGGCGGATGCTCAACCGGCGGGGGACGCTGTCGGACTCGCTTCGGGTGGTCCTGCTCGGGGGCGCGCCAGCGCCGGCGGAGCTGTTGGAACGGTGCCGCGACTACTCGATCCCCGTTTACCCGACGTACGGAATGACGGAGGCCGCGTCGCAGATCACGACCGCGACGCCCAGACAGACCAGAGACCGGATCGGCACGGTGGGAAAACCCCTGTTCGGCACCGACGTGACCGTCGTCGACGGCGGCGACCCGGTCGACCCCGGCGAGACCGGCGAGATCGTCGTCAGCGGGCCGACGATCACTCCGGGGTACCTCGTCGAGGACGGCGGCGACCCGGACGCGGTCGACGGTGCGGGCGCGTCAACCGCCGATGCGGTCGAGGGGGGCGACGCGTCCTCCACCGGGTCGGTCGGCGTGAACGGGATCGAAACAGCGGACCTCGACCGCTCCGATTTCGGCCCGTACGGACTCCGAACCGGCGACGTCGGGCGGTTCGACGAGGACGGCTACCTCCACGTGCTCAACCGCGTCGACGACCGGATCATCAGCGGCGGCGAGAACGTCGAACCCGGGGAGGTCGCGGACGTGCTCCGGGAGTACGACGACGTCGACGACGTGGCGGTGGTCGGGCTCGACGACGAGGTGTGGGGCGAGCGCGTCGCCGCGCTCGTCGCCGTCGGCGACCAGTTCCGGTCGGCGGCCGCCGACCCGGCCGTCGACGACGCGGTCCCAGAGATCGATCCCTCGGTGACCGACGGGGAAGGCGACGGCGCGGACGGGGGCGACGCGGAGAGCGAGGCCGCGATGTCGGCCACCGGGGCCGGATCCGTCGGTCCCGCGCCGATCGACGAGGCGGCGTTCGTCGAGTTCGCCCGCGAGCGGTTGGCGCGGTTCAAGATCCCCAAGACGATCGCGTACACTGCGGAGCTGCCGCGGACGGTCTCGGGGACGGTCGACAGGGAGGCGACGCGCGCGCTCCTCCGCGAACACGGGGCGGACCCGCGCGGGAACCCCGACCTCGAGACCGCGGGGTTCGAGCCAGCCGACCCCGCGGAACCGCCCGCGGAGTCGGACGCGGCGGGGAACGAGTCGGACGCCGCGGAGCCTGACTCGGACGACCGGCCAGCGGGGGGCGGCGAGGCGGACGACGCTGCGGGAGGAGCGAACGACGCGGGCGCGCTCGAAGGCGGCACGGTGGCCGACGGAGAGCCTTCGTCGGATGCGACCGAGGGAGACGAGGTCGCGGCCGGATCGGAGGGAGTCACGCGACGCGACGCGGAGGTGGGCGGCGACGAGGACGGCGACGTGGAGACAAGCGGCGACGAGGACGGCGACGCGAGGGCGGGCGCTGACGGAGAACGTAGCGACACGGACGCGGTCGACGACGCGTGAACTCGCCCGGAGTTCTTCGTTGTTCCACGAAGGTTTTGTCCACGGGGTCCACAGGGTCGGTATGGAGTTGCTCGACGACAGCATCGTGCCGGAGCGCGCGCGAGACGTCAAACAGGAGGCCCGCGAGTTCGCCGACGAGTACATCGCACCGAACGCCGAGTCGTACTACGACACCGGCGAGTACCCGTGGGAGGTGCTCGAAGCCGGGATGGACGCCGGGCTCGTCGCGCAGGACATCGGCGAGGAGTACGGCGGGAAAGGGTTCGACCTCGCGCAGGTGCTCGCCATCGCGGAGGAGTTCTACCGCGCGGACGCGGGCATCGCGCTCACCCTCCAGCTCGCCAGCTTCGGCGCGGAGATGGTCGAGGACTACGGCACGGAGGAGCAGAAGGAGAAGTACCTCCGGCCGGTGGCCGAGAACGAACAGCTCTCGGGGCTCGCGGTGTCGGAGCCGCAGACCGGCTCCGACCTGGCGGGCATGACGACGAAGGCCGAGAAGGTCGAGGGGGGCTACGAGCTCACCGGCGAGAAGTACTGGGTCGGCAACGCGGTCGAGGCCGACTGGCTCACCGTCTACGCCAAGACTGGCGAGAGCGACGACCGTTACTCGAACTACACACTGTTCATCGTCGAGACGGACTCCGACGGCTACGAGGCCGAGCACATCCCCGAGAAGATGGGGATGCGCGCGTCGAAGCAGGGCCACATCGTCTTCGAGGACTGCTTCGTCCCCGAGGAGAACGTCGTCGGCAGCGAGGGCGGCGGGTTCTACGCCCTCGCGGACTTCTTCAACCACGGCCGCGTCATCGTGGGGGGCCACGGACTGGGCCTCGCGGCCGCGGCCATCGAGGAGGCCGAGGCGTTCATCGACGAGCGCGAGGCGTTCGGCCGCACCATCGACGACTTCCAGGCCGTCCAGCACACGGTCTCGGACATGCGGATCGGCTTCGAGTCGGCGCGCGCGCTCAACTGGCGCGCCTGCGAGAAGGTCGCGAACAGCGAGGACGCCGGCTACTGGGCCGCGCTGGCGAAGACCAAGTCCACCGAGGTCGCCACCGACTGCGCCGAGAAGGGGATGAAGCTCCACGGCGGCCGGTCGAACCTCACCGAGCGCCGGATCGCCCGCGTCTACCGCGACGTGCGCATCCCGGTGATCTACGAGGGTGCCAACGACATCCAGCGCAACCTCATCTACCGGCAGTCGCGCTAGGCGGCGTTCAGAGCGTCGCCGCCAGCCGGCGCAGCGCCTCGTCACCCCCCGAGGCGAGCGGGTCGCCGTGCCCGACGCAGGCGACGTCGAACGCGGGGGCGCGCTCCGCGAGCGACCGGACGCTCGCCGCGACCGCGCCCGTGTCGTAGCTTATCACCCAACCGGACTCCGTCAACTCGCCGTCGGACTCCGAAACGAGGTCGCCGAGCAGCGCGACGCCCAGTTCCTCGCTGACGTAGGCGACGTGGCCGGGCGTGTGGCCCGGCGTGTGGTACGCCGTGAACGAGCCGATCGCGTCGCCGTCGCGGACGCCGACGATTTCGAGTTCCGGGAGATCGGTGACGAGTCCGCCGAGCCGCTGTATCAGCCCTTTATGATTCCCGAGGGGGGGGTCCGATAGCCCCGCAGCAGTTGCGCGTCGAAGCCGTAGGCGTGGACCGGCGCGTCGAGTTCCGGCGTCAGCGCCGCCAGCGTCCCGACGTGATCGAGGTCGTAGTGGGTGAGGAGGACGCGCCCGATCGCCGAGAGATCGACGCCGGCGTCGCTGAGGCCCTCTCGGATCGCGCCCTCGTCCCACGGCGTCCCGGCGTCGACGAGCGTCGGCACGTCGTCGAAGACGAGGTACGCGTTGACTCCGCCGCAGTCGAGTCGCCAGACGCCGTCCGCGATCTCCGTGGCCATGGCCGCGAGTAGGAGTCAGCGCGGTATGAACGCTGCCATGGCGGAACCGACGGCGAGGGGACGGAACTCGCGCCGACGCTCTCGCGGGGTCGCCGTCGGCGACGCGAGCGACGAAAGCGCCAAGATGCCGGGGCCACACCACGGGGTATGCGACTCCAGGACTACTGGGGGATCGGGCCGAAGACGAGCGAGCGGCTCGCCGAGGCCCTCGGGACCGAGCGGGCGGTCGAGGCAATCGAGTCGGCCGACGTCCGCGCGCTCGTCGACGCCGGGCTCCACCGCGGCCGCGCGACCCGCATCCTCCGCCGGGCGAACGGGGAGGCCGGGATGGACGTGCTCGCGACTGGCGACGCGCGCTCGGTGTACGACGACCTCCTCGGGCTCGCGGCCGACGCGGCGCTGACCGCGCACGCGGCGGACCGCATTCGGGTGTTGACCCCGCTCCTCGACCGCGACGCCGTCGAGGCACGATTAGACCGGGTCGTCGCCGCCCGCGACGCGTGGACCGACCTCGACGAGGCGGACCGGGAGGCGGTCGCGGACGCGTTCGACGCGTACGACGAGGCCGCCGGCTCCGACCTGGCCGCGGTCGAGACCGCCGTCACGCTCCGCGAGGCGGGGTTGACGGCGGGACCGTTCGCCGACATCGGCGCGCTGGACGGGGACCGCCTGCGCGACGCGGCCGACGCGCTCGCCGACGTTCGGGGGTCGATCGACCCCGCCGGCGGGCTCGACGGTGACGATATCGAGATCGCGGCGGGCGCGGACGCGGAGCTGGACCGACTCCGCGAGCAGCTGTCCGCGGCGCGCGACCTCGCCGACTCCGCGTTCGACGTGCTGGAATCGGTCCGCGACGGGAGCCTCCGCGACTTCGAGGCGCTGGAGGCGGCGACAATCGACCACGTCGCGAGCGAGACGGGCGTCGAGCCCGCGACGGTCCGGGCCGCGTCGCCCGACGAGGCGCTCGACGCCGCCGACTTCGTCTCCGGGACGCTGCGGGACCTCGTCGTCGAACTCGAAGCGGCCGTCGAGGAGCGTGAGGCCACCGTCGCAGCCGACATCCGCGAGCGGCTGGGCGACGAGTCCGCGGGGAGAGACGACGCGACCGCCGGCGGCAGCGACGGAGCGGACGACGGCGGCGACACCGCCGTCGCCCGCGCCGCGTCCGCCGTGTCGGACGCCGCCTTCCTGCTGTCGCTCGGGCGGTTCGCGGCGGAGAACGGGCACGTCCGCCCGACGCTCGTCGACGACGGCATCGCCGTGCGCGGCGCGCGGAACCCGTTCCTCGGGGGCGACGTCCAGCCGGTCTCGTACGGCGTCGGCTCGCACTCGCTCGCTGACGCGTCGGGCGTCGCAAGCGCCGACGCGCCGCCGACCGGCGACCGCGTGAGCGTCCTCACTGGGGCGAACTCCGGCGGGAAGACGACCCTCCTCGAAACGCTGTGCGCGGTGGCGCTGCTCGCATCGATGGGGCTGCCCGTGCCCGCCGACGCGGCCGAGGTCGGGACGTTCGACCGGATCGTCTTCCACCGCCGACACGCGTCGTTCAACGCCGGCGTGCTGGAGTCGACGTTGAAGTCGGTCGTGCCGCCGCTGGTCGCGGACGGCCGGACGCTCATGCTCGTCGACGAGTTCGAGGCGATCACGGAGCCGGGCCGGGCCGCCGACCTGCTGAACGGGCTGGTGACGCTCACCGTCGACCGCGGCGCGCTCGGCGTCTACGTCACGCACCTCGCCGAGGACCTGAGTCCGCTGCCCGAGGCCGCACGGATCGACGGCATCTTCGCGGAGGGGCTGACGAACGACCTGGAGCTCCGTGTCGACTACCAGCCGCGGTTCGAGACGGTCGGGAAGTCCACGCCGGAGTTCATCGTCTCGCGGCTGGTCGCGAACGCGGGCGACCGCGGCGTCCGCGCCGGCTTCGAGCACCTCGCGGGCGCGGTCGGCGAAGAGGCCGTCCAGCGAACGCTCTCGGACGCCGAGTGGGCGGCGAACGATGACTGAAGAGTCGGCGGACGACGCGGCCGGTCCCGACCGGATCCGGTCGATCGCGGTCCACCGCGAGGACGTGGCGAACGCGCTCGAGGCCACGCTCCGGAGCGACCGCGAGGTCGTCCTCCGCGCGACGCCGCCGTTCTCCGGGCGGATGCGCGCACGGCTCCACGCGCTCGACGCCGGCGGGAATGGAGGCCATAACGGGAACGGTGGTTCCGACGACGCACCCGCGCCGCTCCACATCGACCCCAGGGACCTCGTCGCGGACGTGCCCCCGTACCCCGAAGTCGACGACACGGCCGCCGAACTCCCTGACGCCGACCTCGAAACGCGTCGCGAGCGACACGCCGAGAGCGTCGAGGCGTGGCGCGAGACCGTGCGCGAGCGCGTCGGTTCGACGGTCGAGATCGAGGTCGACGGCGGGGTCCGCAGCGTCGACGTGAACGCGCTCGGGTGAGCCGAGCCGGAGACCGGAACCGCCCGACCTAGAGCCGAAGCCGTTCCACCGACGTGCCGGCCGCCTCGAACGCCTCGTCCGTCGCGGCCGCGACCACGACGGTGTCCGCGTCGGTCGCGGCGTCGAGGTCGACCTCGAAGGCACCGTCGTCGTCGGGCGTCACGAGCCGCGAGGTCTTTCGGGTGTGGACGGCGACGGACTCGGCGTCCGTCTCGCCCGCGACGACGACCGCGTCCTCGACGAACTCGGCCGTGGCGGTCAGGTCGGGGCCTGCGGGGCGGTCGCGCTCGACGTACCGATCCCGGACGACCGCCGGCGTCTCGACCGGTTCGTCCGCGTCGACGCCGTGCGCCAACCGGACGAAGCCGGCCATCGACCACGCGAGGGGGGTCGCCCCCCCGGTGCCCTCGCCGAACTCCCAGCCGTACTTCGTCGGGTGTTCGCGGTCCCACACCTGCTCGGGGAGCATCAGCCCGGAGTTGCCGAACCCGGCCATCGTCTCGAGCAGGGCCTCGGGTTCGAGCGCATCCTCGTCGGTCCCGCCGAAGGCGTCGGGGCCGTCGGCGCGGGCGCGCAGCTCGTACTCGCCGCGCTCGCCGGTGAAGATCGGCCAGAGACGCCCGCGGCCGTCGCCGGTCCCGGCCCACGGCGCGCCGGGGTCACCGACCGCGATCTCGCCGTACGCGTCGCCGACGTAGCGGTACCAGGCGGCGCCGTGCGGCGTGTCCACCCGGATCGAGTCGTCGACGACCGAGACGGAGTTGCGGACGACCGGGTCGTCGGCGGGCTTGATCCCCAGCCGGACGAGTTCGAGGAAGCCGCCGTCGATTATCTCCCGCTCGTCGTACGTCGGCCCGTCGTTGGCGATGGTGCGCGGTCGGCCGGAGTCGGGGTTCCCGTCGGCCGTGATCCGGATGTAGTACGGGGTCCGATCGTGGCGGTCGGTCCCCGTCGAGGTCGCGCACCACTCCTCGACGCGCGCGGTCCAGTCGTCGGCGAGCGCGAGCCACGCCAGCGCGTCCGCACGGAGGGAGTCGGGCGATTCGGCGCCGTCGCCGTCCGCCTCCTCGCGCCGGTCGGCCTCGGCGAGCGCGAGCGCCGCGCCGCAGACGAGGCCCGCTATCTCGGCCGCGATGCTCGACGGCGAGTAGCCGGCCTCCTCTTCCCAGCGCTCCTGTGCCGTCTCGGGGCCGTTCTCGGCGATGTAATCGAGCGAGCGGGCGACCTGGTCGTACGTGTAGCCGGCGTCGTCAAGCGTCACGCCGCGCTCGTACAGCTGCCACGCCATCACCGAGGGGAACCCGATGTTGTCCATCTGCTCGCCGCCCCACCGGGTCCGGCCGTCGATGTAGGTGTTCTGCGGGAGGAACCCGTCGTCGTCCTGCTGGGTGTTGTAGAGGTAGGCCAAGGCGTCCGCGCCGCGTTCGAGCTCGTCCATCTCGATCAAGGCCGTGAACACCTGATAGAGGTCGCGCGACCAGACGAAGTTGTAGCCGTAGCCGCGGTTCTCGGCGGCGTACTCGGTCTCGCCCCACGGCACCGACGGGCTGGCGATCCCCGCGCCGTCGTGGGCCTTGTCCTCGACGGCCGCCAGCGTCATCAGCGCGAACCGATACTGCGCCGCGAGGCCGGGGTCACCGGCGACCGAGTCGGGAAGCTCACGGTCGGCGAGCCACGCGCGCCACGTCTGCGCGTACGCCGCCGCGGCGTCGTCGAACCCGCGAGCGAGCGCGCCCTCCGCCTCGCCGAGCGCGCCCGCCGTGTCCGAGTCCTCGGCGAACCCGAGCGCGACCGTGTCTCGCAGCGACTCGCCGCTGCCGACGAGGCCGGCGAGCACGACGTTGCCGACCGCCTCGGGCGATTCCTCGACGCGCTCGCCGTCGCCGAACAGCGCGTCGGTGGCGTCGCCGTCGGCCGCGAGCGCGCTCGCCCAGTCGAACCCGTCGCCGCTCGCCAGCGCGAGCGCGGGGGCGAACGGCTCGCCCTCGTCGTCGACGAGCTTTCCGGGGTCGCGGTCCGGGTCGTCCTTGCGCGCGAGGAGGTGCGCCCCCGCGTCGCCCGCGACCCGCTCGGCGCGGTCGTCGGTGCCGACGTTCGCGATGGTGGCGTCGACGAGAGCGTACACGTCGTACTCGCGGGACCCCTCGAACCGGACGTCGGCGAGGATCGCGGTGCCGTCGGTGTCGACCGCGTACTCGACGGTGAGCGTCCAGCCGTGGCCGTGGCCGTCGCCGGTCTCGCGGATCGTCTGGACGTACGCCAGCGCGTCGTCGGCCGCCGGCTCGGTCGTCCGCTCGATCGTCTCCGTCGCCGAGACGTGGCCCGTCTCGGCGAAGGTCCGTATCGCGTACTCGGAGTCGGGGTCGGCCACGAGGAAGTCGAACGTCCGGACGTTCATCACGTCGATCCGGGGGAACCGCGCCTCGGTGAGGGCCCCCTCGGTGAGCGTGAACCACACCGGGACCGGATCGTCGGCGTCGTAGTCGGCGGGCGTACCGACGCCGAACTTGCGGCCCGTGGTCCAGTGCGGCGCCGCCTCCGGGCCGGTCTCGCGGTCGTGCGGGACCGGGAGTTCGCCGCGGCTCGCCAGCGTCACCGTGGCGTCGATGCGGAGCGCGTGGGACCACGCGATCGGCGTCGCGCTGTCGAGGTCCCCGTCGTCGAACACCTGCTCCGCGAACAGCCCGGCCTCGTTGACGAAGGGACCGTCCGGCTCGCAGAGGGCGTAGAGGTCGCGCGCGTCGGCGAACAGCGGCTCCGCGGTCCCGCCGCGGTCCTCGACGACGCCCGCGAGCGTCGCCGCCGCGGTCGCGCCCCACAGCGTCGCGATCGACCACACCTTCGCGGCGCCCTGCTCGGCGGTGCGCCAGTCGTCGCCGGTGAACCGCACGAGCCCCTCCACGGCGGACGTCTCGCGCCGGAGCGCGTCGATCGACTGCCGGACGTGGGTGTTGACGCGGTCGAGGAAGCGGTCGAACTCGCTCGCCGCGACGGTGTCGACCGAGCCGGAGCCGTCGGTGGCCGCGGCGTCGTCGGGCGCGTCGTCGTCGGCCGCCGGCGTCTCGTCGAGCAGGGCGGCGTACTCGGCGGCCGCGGTCGCGAGCGCGAAGGTGCTGGCGTCGGCGCGGCTGTCTTGGTCCTCCTCGCTCGCGCGCTGGAGGAACCGCTCCGTGTCGGGGTTCCAGCGCGCGTCGAGCCCGGAGAGCGCGGTGTCAGCGGCGTCGGCCGCGTCGGCCCGGAGTGCCTCGTCGACCGGCGCGCGCGCCACCGCGGCGAACGCCCGGAGGTACTCGGCGCCGGTGTGGGTGAACCGGCCGAGCGCGTTCTCCCAGCAGTTCTGACAGCGGCGGGGGAGCCCGTCGTCCTCGGTCGTCTCGAAGAGGAAGTCGACGGCGTCGGCGATCGTCTCGTCGATCCGGTCGCGCCACTCTTCGGGGAGGTCGGCCTCGCGGCGGAGGGTCGCGAGGAACGCGACGACCGTGGCGGGCTGGTCGAGCTGATCGTTCGGGCCGGGGGTCGCGTTCGCGCCCTCGATCCGGGCGTTCGCCCAGCCGGGGGCCACCTTCCCGGAGTCGGCCCACACGCGGTGGGGCCACGAGCCGTCGGCGTCCTGCGTCCGACAGAAGAAGCTCGCGGCCGCGAGCAGCTCCTCGTCGGCGTCGAGGCCGAGCTCCTCGCTCGCGTCGAGCAGCGCGGTCGAGACGGTCGCCTCGTCGCGGAACCACGTGTAGCCGTAGCCGCCGGAGGTGGAGTAAAACGGGTCGAACTCGGGGGCGGCGATCCGGCCCCCGGACTCCGCGGTGAGCAGGTCGAGCGCGCGGAGGTCGCTCGCGATCACCGACCGTCGCGGGGCGTCGGCGGGCACGTCCGGTCCGCGCCCGTCCGCGGCCTCGCGGAGGTCGTCCGCGTCGGGGTACGCGGTGGCGATGTTCGAGACCGTTTCGATGCGGCGCTGGCGGTCGACCCCGTCGGTGAGCGCGTCCTTCGCGTCGTCGCCGGTGTCGCGGGCGGCCCGGCGGTCGACGACCGCTCGCCCGGCGAGCGTGACGCGCTCCGTGCGGCCGTCGCGCTCGAAGGGGGCGCGGACGACCACGTCGGGAGTGAGCCGCGAGTCCTCTCGTCGGTCGATCTCGCCGCGGTGCGGGAAGCCGTCGTCGGCCTCGCCGAGCAGCTCCGGAATCGTCCGCAGGCGCTGGCCGTGGGCGTTCGAGAGCCCGGTCGAGGCGGTGAGGAAGTCGTGCTCGGTGCGGTGGTACACCTCGACGACGCCGCCGTCCTCGGGGCCGGCCCCGTCGTGGACCATGTTACCGACGCGACCCTCGACCATGTCCGGCGAGAACGCGTAGGCGGCGACGACCTCGGCGTCGGCGGGCGGTGATCCCCGGAGTTCGACGTGCGTGAGGTGCGTGTCGCTCACGACGAGGTCGAACTGGTGGATGGTGTAGCGGCCGGCGTCGTACTCCGTCTCGACGAGCGGCGTGTCGCCGTCGTAGTGCTGGCGGGTCGTCTCGAGGTCGTCGAACCAGCGGACCCCGCGCCCGGCGGTGATCCCCATCCGCAGGCGGTCGGCCCCGCCGACCTCGGAGAGGGAGTACGAACAGTCGTGGACGGTCCCGTCCGGTCCGACGTGGACCAGTCGGCCGTCGTCGCCGGTGAACGCGCCGGCGGTCATCGAGTGTTCCGCCGGGTAGCGCTCCCCGCGCCGACGTTCGTGCTCCGTAAGGGCGGTACGCAGTCGCATACCCGCTCTGCGACTGCCGGAGTAAAAGCCTTGACGACCGCGGCCGGTATCCGAACGGACGCTGCGCGACGCAGATCTCACCGAAACAAGAGCAACACCGAAGGCCCCGGGCGTTAATTGGCGTCACATGCACCACCCCGGACCCCCGCGCTTCCTCGCGACCGGCGAGCAGACCGAACTGGCTCCGCGAGACCCGAACCCCGACGCGACGTACGCCTGGCGCGTCGCCGACGCCCCGCCCGGCAGCGAGGCGACTGTCGGCGACGACGCCGTAACGGCGTTCACGCCCGACGTTCCGGGCCGTTACCTGCTCGGGCTCGACGCGCCGGACGGCGACCACCTGCTCACGGTCCGCGCGTTCCCCGCGAGCTACGAGGGCGTCGACGTCGCCGGCGGCAGCGGGACCGCGATACGGGACCGCGACGCGGACGACGCGCCGGTGGACTACGCCGCGCGGGAGCGGCACGAGGGCGTGGGTCGGCCGCGGGTCAGGGTGGACGCGAGCGTCGCGTTCGGCGACGACGCCGAGTCGACCGGCGGCGAGACCGGAGGGGAGGAGGCGCGCGCGGGCGCCGGAGAGGCGGTGTTCACCGCGACGCCGACGCCGAACCCGGAGTCCGCGTTCGACGCCGACGACCTCTCGGTGACCTTCGTCGTCGACGACCGGGACGTCGAGACCGCGGTGGCCGACGGCCGCACGAGCCCGCGAGACGCGCTCCGGGTGAGCGACGGCGGCCGCGAACTCCGCGTCCCCCTCGACGCGGTTCCTGACCGCCTCCGCGTTCACGCCGTCGCGGTCGCGCGGGACTCGGGAGAGGATCCGCGCGTGAGCGTCGCCGACGCGGCCGCGGTCGAGCGCGCCGGGGACGGTCCGCCGGGAGCGACCGACGCCGGCGGCGAGGCCGTGCTGACCCCTGACGCGCCCGACTTCGAGACGCTCCGACTCAACGACCCGCCGGTGTGGACTCGCAGCGCCTCCGTCTACGAGGTGTTCGTCCGCACCTTCGCGGACGCCGATGAGGGCGCGGCGTTCGACGCCATCGCGGAGCGGATCCCCCGGATCGCGGAGCTCGGCGCCGACACGCTCTGGCTCACGCCGGTCCTCGGGCACGACGGGAAGCCACACGGCTACAACATCGTCGACTTCTTCGACACCGCCGACGACCTCGGCGAGCGCGAGGACTTCGAAGCGCTCGTCGAGACGGCCCACGACCACGGGATGCGCGTGCTGTTCGACTTCGTCGCCAACCACACGGCCCGCGACCACGAGTGGTTCCGCGACGCCTACCAGAATCCGGAGTCGCCGTACCGCGACCGCTACGAGTGGCAGGAGTCCGGCGAGCCGGGGACCTACTTCGACTGGGAGCTTATCGCGAACCTGAACCACGCGAACCTCGACGTGCGGCGGTTCCTCCTCGACGTGATCGACGAGTGGGCCCCGCTGGTCGACGGGTTCCGCTGCGACATGGCGTGGGCGGTCCCGGACTCGTTCTGGCGCGAACTCCGCGACCGCGTGAAGGACATCGACCGCGAGTTCCTCCTGATGGACGAGACGATCCCGTACATCCCCGGCTTCCACGAGGGGATGTTCGACGTCCACTTCGACGCGACGCTGTACTTCCAGCTCCGCCAGGTCGGTCGCGGCGCGGAACCCGCTTCGAGCGTCCTCGACGCGGTCGACCAGCGCGCGGAGATCGGGTTCCCCGACCACGCCGAGTTCCTCCAGTACATCGAGAACCACGACGAGACGCGCTACCGCGTCGAGTGCGGCGACGCCGCCGCGGCGGCCGCGGGCGCGGCGATCATGACGCTGCCCGGCGTCCCGATGGTGTACGCCGGCCAGGAGATCGGTCAGCGCGGCCGGCGCGACGCGATCGCGTGGGACCACGCGCGCGAGGAGGTCCGCGACCGCTACGAGCGACTGCTCGCGACCCGACGGGACCACCCGGCGCTCGGGCCGGAGGGCGACGTGTCGCGCGTCGGCTACCACGTCGCGAGCGGCGACCTCTCCGAGCGGCCGATTGTCGCGAGCGGCGACGTCCACCCGGACGACGTGGTCGCGTTCCGCCGGCACGACGGCGACGAGGACCTGATCGCCGTTCTCAACTTCGCGCCCGCGGACGCGAGCGTCGCGATCGATGTCGCTCACGGCGAGCGCGACCTGGTCACGGGCGAGCGGTGCGTGGTCGAAGACGGCGAGGGCACCGAGCGGGTCCGCGTCGACGACGTGGCGGTGGTGCCGGTCGCAGAGGAGTGAACGGCGGGCCGGAGAGTGGCCGTCCGGTCGCGGACGAGTGAGCGGCCAGTCGTGACGATCTCCGCCGCCGCGACGCGATCCCCGGACGCAACGTTTGAAGTCAGTGGGGGGCGCAGGGTGGCCTATGCGATTCGACCGCTCCGACGGCGTCTTCTGTCACGTCACCTCGCTACCGGGGGCGTACGGGATCGGCGACCTCGGCGAGGGCGCGCGCGACTTCCTCTCGTTCCTCGGCGACGCCGACGTCGACCACTGGCAGATCTGTCCGATCGGGCCGACGCTCTCCGTGGCCGGGGAGTCGCCGTACCAGTCGCCGTCCGCGTTCGCCGGCAACCCGCTGTTCGTCGACCCCGAGGGGCTCGTCGACGACGGCTGGCTCGACGAGGGGGACCTGCGGCCGGTGCCCGACTTCCCGACCGACCGCGTCGACTACGACGCGGTCCGCGAGTACAAGCTCCCGCTGTTGCGGACCGCGTTCGAGCAGTTCGAGGAGCGGGCGACCGAGGAGGACCGCGCCGCGCTGGGCGCGTTCCGCGAGCGCGAGCCGTGGCTGGCCGACTACGCGCTGTTCAGGGCGCTCTCCGACGCCCGCCCTGAGGACGTGTGGACGGAGTGGCCCGCGCCGCTGCGCACGCGAGACCCGGACGCGCTGGCCGAGGCGCGCGAGGAACACGCCGCGGAGGTCCGGTTCCGCGCGTTCGTCCAGTGGACGTTCGACCGCCAGTGGCACGAACTGCGCGCGGTCGCCGCCGATGAGGGCGTATCGATCGTCGGCGACGTGCCCATCTACGTCGCGCTCGACTCCGCCGACGTGTGGGCGAGCCCGGAGGCGTTCCGGCTCGACGAGGGGAACCGTCCGACTGCGGTCGCGGGCGTGCCGCCGAACGCCGGCGATTCCGGCCAACGGTGGGGGAACCCGCTGTACGACTGGGAGCGGCTCGCCGAGTCGGGGTACGACTGGTGGCTCGACCGGTTCCGTCGGCTGTTCGACCTCGCGGACGTGGCGCGGCTCGACCACTTCCTCGGCTTCGTGAAGTACTGGGCGATCCCCGCCGACAGCGACGACCCCGCGGACGGCGAGTGGCGCGACGGGCCGGGCCGCGACCTGTTCGAGGCCGTCGAGCGCGAGCTCGGCGCGGCCCCGTTCATCGCCGAGGACCTCGGCTTCGAGGACCCGGCGATGGACGAGCTGATGGCCGAGTTCGGCTTCCCGGGGATGCGCGTCCCGCAGTACGCCGACTGGTGCGCGGAGGGGAACGAGTACCAGCCGATGCACTACGGCGAGGGGGTCGTCGGCTACACCTCGACGCACGACACCGACACGTGGGCCGGCTACTTCGAGGACCTCCCCGCCGAGCAGCGCGACTGCTTCCGGTACAACGTCGGGAGCGACCCCGACGAGCCGCCCGAGTGGGCGATCATCGACGAGGTGTGGAGTTCGGACGCGATCCTCGCCGTGGCGACGATTCAGGACCTGCTCGGGCTCGGCAGCGAGTCCCGGTTCAACGAGCCCGGGACGCTGGACGGCAACTGGGAGTGGCGCGTCGCCCGCGACGACCTCGACGACGCGATCGCGGACCGGCTGTGGGAGCTGGCCGGGAAGCACGTGCGCTAGCGCCGTGACGGGCGCCCTCCCCGACTCGCCACTCGTCCACGTCCTCGTGATCGCCGCGGCGACCGCGTTCATCTGGCTCGGGAGCGGCTGGTTGGAGGAGGCCGCCGAGACGCTGTCCGGGTACTACGGGCTCCCGGAGGTGGTTCAAGGGTCGATCGTCGTCGCGGTCGGATCGAGCTTCCCGGAGCTCGTGAGCGTGCTGGTCACCGCTCTCACCGGCGTCTTCGACATGGGCGTGGGCGCGCTCGTCGGGTCGGCCATCTTCAACGTTCTCGTGATTCCCGCGGCCGCCGGACTCGGAGGCGAGGACGAGCTGGAAGCCAACCGGGCGATCGTGTACAAGGAGGCGCAGTTCTACATGCTGGCGGTCTCCGCGCTGGTCGTGACGTTCGCGCTCGCGGTCATCTACTTCCCGGTGTCGACGGACCCGATCGTCGGGACGTTGCCGCGCTCGCTCGCGGTCATCCCGCTCGCGCTGTACTGTCTCTACCTCTTCATCCAGTATCAGGACGTCGACGACGCGGCGATGGACCGCGTGCGCGAGGGGATCGACATTCGGCGCGAGTGGGCGAAGCTCGGCGGCGGGCTCGCGGTCATCGTCGTCACCGTCGAGCGGCTCGTGGCGTCGGTGGAGTCGCTCGGCGTCACTTTCGGAGTCCCGGAGTTCCTCGCCGGCGTCACGGTCGTCGCGGCAGCGACGAGCCTCCCGGACACGCTGGTCAGCGTCCGGACGGCGCGCGAGAACCGGGGGACGACGAGCCTCGGAAACGTCCTCGGATCGAACACGTTCGACCTGCTCGTCGCTATCCCGCTCGGCGTGCTGATCGTCGGCGAGGTCGCCGTCAACTTCTCGACGGCGGTGCCGATGCTCGGCGTGTTGACGGTCGCGACCGTCCTGCTGTTCGTGACGCTCCGGACGAGCCTCGCGCTCAACGAGCGCGAGTCGTACGCGCTGCTCGCGGCCTACGGGCTGTTCGTCGCGTGGGTCGTCGCCGAGAGCGTCGGCGTGACGAGCGTGCTCAAGGGCGTGTGAGTCCTCCGGTGGGATCGGCGCCGGGAACCACTCGTCGGCCCCGGTGCGTGAGACGGCGGCTCAGTAGGAGTCCCGCCCGATGATGAGGTACAGCAGGATCCCGAGAAGCGGCGCGAAGAACACGACGAGCGCCCACAGGATCGGCGGGTGCTCGCTGCGGCTCTGCGCGTCAGAGTACGTCCACACGATCATCGCGAGGTGGACGACGAGGAACCCGAGACTGACTAAGAGGGCGATACCGGCCGCCGCGCCTTGGAGGAGCAACGGGGACATGCCGGCTGACACCACGACGCCGCGCGCAAAGTGTCTTCGGGATCGGAAGGCGCTCCCGGCGAAACGGCTATGAGTGACGGATGTGAACGGTACGCATGGTCGGTGTCGTGCGCGCAGCGGGTGCCACGACCGAGCTCTGCTGCGGCCTCGCGCTGCTCGCGCTGTCGCGGACCGACACCGAGGGGGTTCCGGCGGCACCGTTCGCGACCGGCTTCGCGGTCGGCTACCTCTACCGTCACGCGCGGGCGACCGCGGGCTGTCGGCGGTTCCGCGGCGGCCCGGCACGAAGCCTCGGGATCGCGCTGGCGTGGGCGGCGCTCGGCGTCGCCGCCGAGCGGTCGATCGACGGGAAGGCGGCGAGCCGCGCGTTCGCGGCCGGACTCGGGCTGGGCTCGGCCGGCTACTGGCTCGCGCGGCGCGGGGAGTGAAGGCCACTCGGGAGGTGACCGCCCGGACACCCGCCTCGACGCGACCGCCGGAGCCCGAACCGTTTTGATCGCGGAGCGCCCGGCTCAGGTATGACGCTCCCAGTCGACGCGGACCGGCTCCGCGCGGACATCGAGGCGAATGCGGCGTTCGGCCGCGTCGAAACGGGCGATCCGGACGCGCACGCGCGAACGAATCGCACTGGATCCGAGGCGAACCGTCGCGCCAGGGACCGGCTGGTCGAACGGCTTCGAGCCGCCGGTCTCGACGTCGCGGTCGACGCGGTCGGAAACGTCCTCGGGACGTGGGTCCCGGCGAGCGCCGATCCCGAGGCGGCTCCGGTCGTTTCGGGGAGCCACCTCGACAGCGTGCCGGAGGGCGGGATCTTCGACGGCCCGCTCGGGGTGTACGCCGCGTTGGAGGCGGTCCGCGCGATGCGTGACGCAGGGGCCGAGCCGGACCGACCGGTCGCCGTCGTCAGCTTCACCGAGGAGGAGGGAGGCAGCTTCGGCAACGGGCTCCTCGGTTCGTCAGTCGCGACCAGCGAGACGGCGCTCGACGACGCGCTCGCGCTGTCGAACGCTGGCGGAGAGACGCTCGGCGAGGCGCTCGACCGGATCGGCTACCGCGGGGGCGACGCCGTCGACGCCGCCACGCCGACCGACGACGACGGCGACCCGACGACGCTCGATCCCGCGTCGTGGGCGGCGTTCTACGAGCTCCACATCGAGCAGGACACGACGCTGGAGGAAGCGGGCGCGGCGGTCGGTGTCGTGACGACGATCACCGGGATCACCCATTGCGAGGCAGCGATCGAAGGCGAGGCGAACCACGCGGGCGCGACCCCGATGGACGAGCGGACCGACGCGCTCGCGGCCGCGAGCGAGTTCGTGTTGGACGTCGAAGCCGCCGCGAACGAGGTCGTGGCGTCCTCGTCGCCCTCGGCGGTGGGCACCGTCGGGTCGCTGTCGGTCGCGCCGAACGCGACGAACGTGGTTCCCGGCCGCGTCGAGGCCGGCGTGGATATCCGCGACGTCGAGGCCGGATCCATGGAGGCGATCGTCGAGGCCGCGCGCGACTCGCTCGCGCGGCTGGAGCGCGAGCGGGGCGTCGAGACCGCGTTCGAGCGACCGTTCGACGTTGCGCCCACGCCGATGAGCGACCGGCTCCGCGGGGCCGCACACGGCGCCGCCGACGCCGCCGGGCGGGAGGCGATCGACCTCCACTCGGGCGCGGCGCACGACGCGATGCGGGTCGCGCGCGTCACGGACGCGTCGCTGCTGTTCGCTCCGTCCCGCGACGGGATTTCGCACAACCCCCGAGAGTGGACCGACTGGGACGACTGCGCCGCGGCGACCGAGGTGCTGGCGGGCGCGCTCGCGCGCGCCGCGGTCGACGAGCGGTGACGGTCGACGGTGCGAGCGAGGTCGGCGCTGTACCCGGTGGCCTCTCAGGCACACGGACCTCGGGTGGGGCGCCGACCGGCCCCTTGAGTCGAGGACCGGCCTCGCTGCGTGGGGGCGGTCACTGAGAGTGAAGTATAAATACGGTCGCACGACTCCGCTCCGGGACATCACCGATCGCGGATAGGACGAGGTCGAGGTCACATATCCGCGTACACCGACGTATGAAGCCGCTTCCGGTCGCAACGCCGCGCTCAATTATAGATATATTTATATACTTTTGCGACTAACTATACGTTAACGAGCTGGCGATTCGCGGACCTCGCTGTATTTTCGTCGGGGGATCGTCGGAGCACACCCATGACAGAGACACATACCTACAGCGACGGCGGCACGGAACGGGAAGGACGGGCGGACTCCGCGGACGCGTCCGCGGGCGGCGAGCGCACGCGAACGAGGGCGTCGGAGTCGGCGGCCGTCGCGGAGCCGACGGAGAGCGAGCGCGAGCCCACCACGACCTGCCCCGAGTGCGGCGGTCGGCTCGCGACCGACACGGAGCACGGCGAGACGGTGTGTGACGACTGCGGGCTCGTCGTCGAGGCGGACTCGGTCGACCGCGGGCCGGAGTGGCGCGCGTTCAACTCGAACGAGCGAGACAGCAAGTCGCGGGTCGGCGCTCCGACGACGAACATGATGCACGACAAGGGGCTCTCGACGAACATCGGCTGGCAGGATAAGGACGCCTACGGCAAGTCGCTCTCGGGCCGGCAGCGACGCCGCATGCAGCGGCTGCGGACGTGGAACGAGCGGTTCCGCACCCGCGACTCCAAGGAGCGCAACCTCAAGCAGGCGCTCGGCGAGATCGACCGCATGGCCAGCGCCCTCGGCCTCCCCGACAACGTCCGCGAGACCGCGAGCGTCATCTACCGCCGCGCGCTCGACGAGGACCTGCTTCCCGGCCGCTCCATCGAGGGCGTCGCGACGGCCTCGCTGTACGCCGCAGCCCGGCAGGTGGGGAACCCGCGGAGCCTCGACGAGTTCACGACGGTCTCCCGTGTCGAGAAGATGGAGCTCACGCGGACGTACCGGTACGTCATCCGCGAGCTCGGACTGCGCGTCCAGCCGGCGGACCCGACGAGCTACGTCCCGCGGTTCGTCTCGCGGCTCGGCCTCTCGGAGGAGACGGAGCGGCGCGCACGCGAACTGCTCGACGACGCCGCGAACGCCGGGATCACGAGCGGTAAGTCGCCGGTCGGACTGGCCGCCGCCGCCGTCTACGCCGCCGCGCTCCTGTCGAACGAGAAGGTGACGCAGAGTCAGGTCTCGGAGGTCGCCGACATCAGCGAGGTCACCATCCGGAATCGATACAAGGAGCTCCTCGACGCGAGCGGCGCCGCGAGCGCCTGAGGCGCCGTCAGGAACTCGGTTCGATGTCGGTCTCGTCGGGCTCGACACTCGACCCCCGATCGCCACCCACGTTTTTAACGCGGCCGACTGTACAGGGTGACATGGTTGATGCGTTCGTCAGACTCGTCTGTCCGGAGTGCGGCAAGGAGTGGCAGGACAACCCGGCCGAGCTTCAGGACCTGCGGTCTAACTTCAGTTGTCCGGCGTGTCACGCGACGCGGCGCCTGACCGAGTTCATGCGAACCGAGCGCGACCTCGAAGCCGTCAGACAGTTCCAGTAGCGCCGTGCCGGGTCGCGGGCTCGACCACCCCTGAGACCGGAGCCCCGACCGCACACGGTCGGCGTCTCGCGAACGACTTTTTGATCGTCGTCGACCTCGGGTAGCGACGGATCGCGGGAAACGATCCTGAACGATCTATCGAGAACCCACTTCTCCGCGTTGCTACTCGCGAAATACGCGGATAGTGTGGTAACGTTACTCAAGATAATAATATAAACCTCCGGTAGCAAAGGACTGGTACTCATGAAGAAGCAGGAGCTCATCCATCTTCACGGTCTCCTCGCGGAGGTACGAAAACAGTGCGAGTTCTGGGACGACGACGTTGACCTCGAAGCCTACGAGGAACTGGGCGTGAAACCGACGTCGATCCACAAATCGAAGACCGACCACAAGGCGGCCGTTTTCAAGCTGACAGAGGGAATCACTGAGCCGATGGAGTCGTCCGAATCGGAGCCGCTGGCCCCGACGGCCGACTGAGACGTTTACCGCGTACCGCTCCTCGCCGACCGCACCAAACGCCGACCAGCGTCGCGGCCGCTCCCGTCGAGAGCCGGCAGCACGGAGGCGACCGGCTCAGAACTCCTCATGCTCCTCGCCGCCGCTGAGTGCCGATCCGTCGCTGCGGCTCGACTCCTCGTCGCCCGACGCTGACTTCCCTGTCGCGGTCGACGCGTCGTCGGCGCGGTCGCTCTCTTCGGGACCGATCTCGGTGACGGTAAGGACCTTCAGCGGGATGTTGCGGAGTCGCTTCCCGATCTCCTTTCGCGCGACGCGGCTGGCGTGTTCGCCGCGGTCGACGTTGAACACGTCCATCCGGAGCTCCAAGGCGACGAGCGCCTCGTCGGCCGCGACGAACGCCGGATCGAGCGGTTCGCCGCTCGGCGACGTCCGGGTCCCGGTGTCGATCTCGACGTAGTTGAGGTCCGGGTTGAGCATCTCACCGGTCTTCGAGATGGCGATCCGGACCGCCTCGTCGGCGGTCTCCACGTCGTACACCGGGACCGCGGCCTCGACGACGACTCGACAGTCCATCACGATTGTGCGTACCACGCGAACGAGTATCAAACTTCGGCCGCGCCGGACTCCGGGCGCCGCGCCGGTCACTCGCCGCCGGCGCGGAGGTAGTAGAACACGTACGTCTGGGCGTAGCCGGCGAACTCGCCCCCGAAGCGCTCGCGGATCGCGCGGGAGGTCGCAGCGTAGCTCCCGCGGTCGCAGTCGGGGTAATACTCCTCGATGGTGGTGCGGATCCACGTGTCCAACGGCACCGCCTCCAGGAATCCCAGCGAGAACAGCAGTACGCAGTCGGCGACCTTGTCACCGACGCCGACGAACCGCGTGAGCGACTCGCGGGCCTCTTCGTAGGGGAGATCGGCCGCTTCCGAGAGGTCGGCCTCGCCCGTCGCGACCATCTCCGCGGTCCGCTGGACGTACGGCGCGCGGTAGCCCAAGGAGAGATCACGGAGTTCGTCCTCCGTCCGCGCCGCCAGCTGCTCGGGCGTCGGGAACGCCCGATACGTCTCGTCGTCGAGTCGAACTGCGTCCCCGTACGTCTCTCGGAGCCGGCGCTGCATCCCGTGGATCCGGGCAACCCGCATCTGGGCCGAACAGATGAACGAGATCAGACACGGGAAGACCGGGTCGCGGGTCAGTCGCATTCCCTCGTAGGCGTCGTACGCGCGCTCCAGCAGGGGCAGATCTGGCGTGGCGTCGAGGATCGCGTTGAGGTCGTCGTCGAGCCGGAGCAGGTGCGTCAACAGCGGCTCAACGTCCGTCGACGCCTCCCAGCGGAGGGTGCCGTCGTGGACGCCTCCCTCCTGTCGGACCCGCACCGCGACGCGCTCGTCGGTCACCCCGGGGATCGGATCGACGACGGTCTCGTACCACGCGTCGCCGCCGTGCGCGTGAAGTTCGTCATACGTGTCGCCGTCGGACCGGTTCCAGAGGTAACTCTGGCCGCTTTCGAGGGTCGCCTGAAGGTCGAACGGTCCAGCCAGATCGCCGACGTCGATCGCCCCGCGTTCCATCGTATTCGATCAGCGCGCGCGCAGGCATGCGAGTTTCGGTCGCGGCCCGCCGTGGACGGCTTTTTGTCCGACCGCACCGTACCGGACGTATGCCGACGTACAGGCGGACGATTCGGGTGCCCGCTCCGGTCGAAGACGTGTGGGCATTCCACTCCACGGTCGACGGACTGCGCGAACTCACCCCCGACTGGATGCGCCTCCACATCGACGGCGTGGAGGGACCGGACGGCGAGTCCGATCCGGGGGTTCTCGTCGCCGGATCGGCGATCGAGATGTCGGTCCGACCGTTCGGAGCGGGCCCGCGTCAGCGGTGGACTTCGCGCATCGTCGAGCGCGACCCCGACGGGGAGACCCCACCCGAGCGCTCCGCGCGGTTCGTCGACGAGATGGAGGACGGACCGTTCCGACGGTGGCAGCACACCCACGCGTTCTACGCCGACGGGGACGAGACCCTGCTCGTCGATACGGTCGCGTATCGACTGCCGCTCGGCCCGCTCGGCGACTTCGTCGGACCCGCGGCGAAAATCGGGTTCGAGGGCATGTTCCGAGACCGTCACCGGCGCACCGTCGACCGGTTCTCCGACGCATAACGGCGTCACGGAGCCGCCGCCGACACCGAGCGAATCCGCTACGCCGACGCGACCTGCGTCGCGCTCGCGCCGAACGTGAGCTCGAAGACCGCGCCGTCGTCGTTTCGGGCCTCGATGTCCCACTCGTGGGCCTCCACGATCCGGTCGACGATCGCCAGCCCGATCCCTGAGCTGTCGGCGGACGAGACGCCGGAGTCGAAGACCGTGTCGGCGAGTTCGACCGGTATCCCCGGACCGTCGTCCGCGACGTACATCCCGCGGCGGCCGTCCTCCGTGGTGAGCGGGCCGATCTCTATCGCCACATCCCGGCCCGCGTGATCGATCGCGTTCCGGAAGAGGTTCTCCAGCGCCTGCCGGAGTCGTCCCGGGTCGGCCTCGACCTGACCGACCTCATCCGCGATAGTGAGCGTCGCCTCGGGCGACCGGACGGACGCCCACGCGTCTTTCGCGACGGCCTCGATCGGAACCGACTCCGTCTCGCCGATCGCCTCCCCGCGCCGCGCGAGCATGAGCAGATCGTCGATCAGCGTTTCCATGCGGTCGACCGCGCCGCTCATGGCATCGTATCGCGACGGCGTCAGCTCGTCCTCGGAGAGCGACAGGTACCCCGAGAGCACGTTTAGCGGATTCCGGAGATCGTGTGAGACGACCGCACTGAACTGCTCGAGCTGTTCCGCCTGTCGGCGGAGCGCCGCCCGACGGTCGTTGCGCGCGATCGTGTGCGCGACCAGATCCCCGAGAGTACGGTACAGGTCGACCTCGTCGTCGGTCCACGTCCGGTAGTCGTCGGACTCGAAAGCGACGATTCCGCTCAGCTCCCAGTCGACGACGAGCGGTACGTGAACCGTCGCCGGCGGACCCGCCTCGTCAGTGTCAGCGGTCGAGACGTCTTCACCGCGCGGAGGAGCCGCCCCCCGAGCGACGTTGCCGAACGTCGACAGCTGGTCGGGGTCTGGGAAGTCATCGAACCGCCTCGGGGCGGGGTCGAAGCCGTCGGGACACCAGCTGTACGCCGGCACGAACTGCCCGTCCTCCTCTCGGTAACAGATTATCCGGTTGAGCTCGGCGTGCTCGCCGACGTTCTCCATCGTCCACTCGATCTTCGTTCCGACCTCGTCGGTGCGGGTGCTCATCAGCGTCGTCCCGGCGTCGAGCAAGACCTCAGAGAGGCGAGCGACATCGTCGGTTCCGAGCTGGACGCGGTCGGGCTCTAACAGTCCCGCGAGGCGTTCGGCGAGCGACCGGACGGCGTCGCTCTCGTCGGGGGACAGCGCCCAGTCGTCGACGGTGACCACGTCGTCGACGCCGGCCGCCAGCAGGGCGCGGATCGTCTCCGTCGTCGCGTCCTCGACGAGCGCGATCACCGGCACGTTTGACGGGAGCGCCGCGAGCCGCTCCGTTACCGCGTCGTCGGCCGCCGCCGCGGCGGTGACGACGACACCGCAGGTGTCGTTCAGCGGGCCCTCGTCGTCGCGTTCCTCACCCAGATCGGCCGGGGCGAACGTCCGAACCGTCGGTCCGTCGGGCCCCTTCCAAGCGGCGTCGACCGCGCGCGTTACGCGGTCGCTCGCGCGGGCATTTTCTCCTACAAACGCGACGACCGTTCGCCGGTCCATATCTTAATCAACCGGCCAGACGGTTTCAACGTTTACCCCAAAATATCGACGCTGAAAACGCTGTCACCGGTCAGCGGCCGCCGTGACGTATATCCCCAAGAGAACGACGCACCCGCCGACGACCGTCGCCGGCGTCGGAGTCTCCGACAGGAACGCGACGGCGAGCAGCGTCGCCCCGACCGGTTCGCCGAGCAGCGAGACGGAGACGACGCTCGACTCGAGGTGTGCGAGCGCCCAGTTGAGAACGGTGTGGC
Source organism: Halorubrum sp. C191 (assembly GCF_002727095.1). Taxonomy (NCBI): domain Archaea; kingdom Methanobacteriati; phylum Methanobacteriota; class Halobacteria; order Halobacteriales; family Haloferacaceae; genus Halorubrum; species Halorubrum sp. C191. Next base: position 53,808 of record NZ_NHNZ01000055.1, read on the forward strand.
CGAGTAGTCCCGGACCGGCCGCGAGGCCGACGAACAGGAGCCATTCCCGAGGCGGGTATCCCGTAAGCGGATGTCCCGCCGCGAGGACGAACGAGAGCAAGACGAGCACGCAGACGCCGTACACGACCGTGACGTAGGGGACGAGCGAGATGCGTTGCCGCAGCGACCGCCCGGCCAACACGTAGCCCGCGGCGGCGACCGCCCCGGTCAACGCCAGCGCGTTTCCGTACAGCGGACGGGGGCCGACCGCCACGCCGCTGAGGAAGTCACCGAACGACATCGACACCATCCCGCCCACCGCGACGGCGATACCCGCCGCCATGCGGCGGGTAACGCGCTCGCGCAACAGCAGCCAGGCGCCGAGCGCGACGAACACCGGTTGCGCCTGAACGAGGGTCACGCTCGCGGCGACGCTCGTCCACCGGAGGCTCTCGAACCACGCCGCGAAGTGAACCGCGAGCGCGACCCCGGACAGGGCCGCGAACGCGAGATCGCGGGGCCGGATCCGCGCGAGATCCGCTCGATACCGCCACGCAGCGACCGCCCCCAGCGGCACCGTCGTGAACAACACCCGATAGAAGGCGGCGACCGAACTCGGCGCCTCGCTCAGACGGACGAGGATGGCGCCCGCGCTCACGGCTGCGACCGCCGTCGCCAGCGCCGCCTTGGGTGACACCGCCGGGTTCGAGGTCATCGGGTTCCACGACGCTTCGAACGGCGACTGCTTACGGCTTTCGAGAGCCGATCGACCGACGCGACGCAGATACTCCCGTGATCCTCGGTCAGCGACCGACGCCGACGGTGATTTCACTCCGCGACGCGAACCGGCACACATGTGTGCGGACACGTTCGGCGTCGGCATCCGCGTCACCGAAACGGAACTGCGCGTCGTCGTCGGTGTTCCATCAGATATCGACGCCGGATGGACCGACCCAGAGGCGTTCCAGTCGCTCATCGCGGAGGCCGTGTGGGAGCGGCTCGACCGACAAGCGACGCTGGAGGCCGTCGCCGCGCGGTACGACACGGGCGAGACCGCATCGCTCGGGAGCGTGACGCTGGAGCCGAACGGGACTGTGGTGAATGCCGACCTCGAACGCGTCGCGGAGGCGGACGCTCGGGACGGATCAAAAGAGTAGCGCGTCTACTGCGGTACGACCCCGCCTTCAGTCGTCTGAGACGCCCGTCGCGATCGCCGCACCGAGCGCCCACGTCCGTTTCGGCCGGTACGCGGTGAGATCGTACCGGGTCGGGCCGACGGTGTCTCCCCACGTTTCGAGCGCGCCGAGCGTGACCATCCCCGACAGCGTCGCCCCCAGCGTTCGCGGCGTCGTCTCCGGGTCCGCCAGCGCGGCGTGTACCTGCTTCGACTGCGGGTAGTTTCGGTCGCACGTCTCGATGCCGCGTTTGGCCTCCACCCAGTGGCGACGGACGTACCCGAACGTCGTGGGATCCTCGCGGGAGAGCCGTTCGACCGCCGTCACCGCCTCCGCGTCGGGCCCGACGACGACATCGGCGCGGGCGCCGACTCGTGACAGCAACTCCACGGGGATCTCGAACGAGCACCCCATCGAAATCCGACCCACTCTCCCCACAAACCGCTCGAGGAGACGGTCCACGAACGCGACTGCCGAGTCGACGCCTTCCCGGGCGGCGACGGGCGCGAGGTCGTCGACCACCACATCGATCGCGCCATCGGGGACGCCGTCGAAGTGGTCGGCGACGGCGTCGAAAACCCGTTCGCTTTCCACGGTCCCGCCGAGGACCGTGTAAGCGAGGCCGTTGTTCGGTACGACCTGCGTCGACGCGGCGGTCCCGCTCCGAGCGATGTCGTTCACGTCCACTACCGCCTCTCTGTCGGGCGGTCTCGCTCGCGCTCGATCCCAGCCGCTCCGCCACCTTTCCACGTCGGTCCCAAACAGGACGGACACGACACGGTCCGAGTCCACTCCGTCGCGAACCGACGGCTGCTCGCCACAGAACAGCCGTACCGTGCCGTTCGGTCCGCCCATTACACTTGGGTTCAGCGACAGAACTGATAAACTTACTGACGAAACTATTAGTACTGATACGATTCGCGCCGAGACGATCACTGTCCGCGCATTCGGTGCGGCGGGCCGACGACCCGCTGCTGTCGATCGGATACCGGTACGAAGCGACCTCTCACGCTGTCCGGCAGGCGATATCGGCGGTTTCTCGGACTGATCCGGAGCTGTCGCTGTGGAGCGTTTAAGCCTAGCGGTCGCGCGTCAGCGCCCTCGCTGCTCGCTATACATCAAAAAAGCCCACGGACGTATGTCCGTGGGCTGGGTGGGAGTATTCTCCCGGATGAGTGGGCAGGCGGCGACCCGTGGTTCCCAGAGGATCGCTCA